>DATELS010000706.1:0-7561 GCA_035276365.1 Thermoanaerobaculia bacterium | reverse complement strand
CGCGCCTTCGTCCCACTCGGGGGCGTTCGAAGGAAGGAGAATCGTTTGGCGGCGGAAGCCGAAGGTCATCGGCACGGAGACTTCGTCGGTGACGACGACGAGCACCGCGCGGCGGATGCCGTTCGCGCACGCGACGGCGGTGGCGAGGTGCGTGCCGTCGAGCCAGACTTCGCCCGACGCCGCGCAGCGGCGCAGGCGGATGATGCCGGTTGCCAGTGATGCGAGCATGATCAACACGCCCGCGAGGTACGCCTCTGTGTAGAGACGGCCGCCCACGGCCGTCTGCTCGCCGCCAGCCGTGGGCGGCCGGCGCTCCACAGGAGCAGCGGGAGCATCGACGATCGGCGCGTTCGCAACGACGCGCGCCGGCACTTGCACGTCCATCTTCGGCAGCACGCGCGGCGAGAACGGGAGGAGCAGCAGAAACGCGAAGAGCGCCACGAACACCGCGTGCCGCAGCGACGCGCGTGCACGGCGCAACGCGGCCGCGGCGCCGAGCGCGATCAACATCGCCAGCGTTGCCTTCATGAGAAGCATCGTCATACGTTTCTCCTGCGTTCGATCTCCCGCGCGAGCTCGTCGAGCTCGTCCTGCGTCCAGTTCTCTTCGTTGAGAAGCGCCGTCACCGCCTGTCCTTTCGAGCCCTCGAAGAAGACGTCGATCATGCGCTTCAGCGCGGAGCGGCGCGCGGCGCGGCGCGGCGTCGTCGGCACGTAGACGTACCGCAGCCCCTTCTCCTTGTGCTTGATCGCGCCCTTCGCCTCGAGCTTGGCGAGCATGGCCCGCACGGCGGAGTAGCTGGGCGGATCGGAGAGGCGGGCCCGGATGTCTTCGGCCGAGGCCTCGTCACCGATGGCGAAGAGGACTTCGAGGATTTCGCGTTCGCGTCGTGAGAGTGGCGGTCGCATGCTGTGATTACAGCATAGTGCTACGAACGTAGCATGTCAAGGTTTCACGATTTTCATTCGGCTGACGCGTCCCCCGGCTCGTACCGCCACTCGGTCTGCGTCCGCGCGCCTTCCGCGAAGCGCGTGTCGACGTACTCCTCGAACGCGATGTCGCGGTCGAGCACGCCGGTCTCGCGCATCAGTCTCACGATGAGCTCGAAGTCTTTCTTCGCCGGCGAGAGCGGCTCGTACTGCACGCGGTCGATCGGATTCGTGAGCGCCCAGCGCAGGAGGCGCGGGTCCTGTCGAAAGTAAAAGCGGCCGACGAAATCCGCGGCATGCTCGCGTCGCGCGCGGCGCTTCGGCGGATTCTCGAGCCACAAGCCCGACCGCGCGATTCCGTCCACGAGCACCTGCACCGCCTCCGGCTTCTTATCGATGACATCCTGCCGTGCCACGAGAACGCACGAGGTGTAATCCGGCCAGTACTCGCGCGCCTTGAAGAGCACGCGGCCGAAGCCCGCCATCTCCGCCTGCGACGGATACGGCTCGCCCATCGAGAACGCGTCGATCGCGCCGGCGGCGAGCGCGCCCGCGACGTCCGGCGGCGCCATCTCGACCATCCGCAGGTCCTTCGCGCTCATGCCGTGTTGCGCGAGCGCCTTGAAGATGATCAGCCGCTCGTCGGAGTAGCGGCTGGGAATGGCGATGATCTTCCCCTTCAGGTCGGCGAACGTTTTCACCGGCCCGTTCTTTTGCACGACCACCGCGCTGCCGTAGCGGTGGCCGAGGTAAATGATCTTGATGGGAACGCCCTGAGCACGCAGGGCGATGGCCATCGGTGCGACCATGAACGCCGCCTGCATCTGGTTGGAGATCAGCGCTTCCTTGATCTCCGGAAATCCCTGAAACATCCTCGGGATGAACAGATGCCCTGACTTCGAGTAGGCGGAGATGTAGTCCGTCACCGGGCACGCGAGGTGTCACGTGACCGGGATGTAGGCGACGTTCAGCTTGCGCTCCGCTTCCGGCAGACGGTCGTTGAGCAGCACTTTCCAGTCAACGTTCATCGACAGGTGCGCGGCCGTGATCACGGCCACCCACGCGGCGACGGCGAGGACGATCTTGCGCGTCGGGGTCATCGGTTCACCTCCTTTTCCAAGCGTTGGAGCAATGTGTCGAGCGCGAGTCCGATCGCGCCGATCAGCAGCATGCCGCCGACGACGAGATCGTAGCGCTTGCCCGCGTTGCGGGCATCGATGATGAGGTAGCCGAGGCCGGAGTCGACGGCGATCATCTCGGCGGCGACGAGGACGAGCCACGCCACGCCGAACGCGATGCGCAGTCCGACGACGATGCGCGGCAGCACCGCGGGAAAGATGACGCGCGACATCAATGCGCGCGTGCCGAGGCCGAAGTTGCGTCCGGCCTGAATGTAAACCGGAGGCACGTTGCGCACGCCGTTCATCGTCGCGACGACGACGGGAAAGAACGACGCGAGAAAGATGAGGAAGATCGGCGCGAGGTTGCTGACGCCGAACCAGATCACGGCGAGCGGCATCCATGCGAGCGGCGAGATGGGTCGCAGCATTTGAATGACGGGATTCGCCGCGCGCGCGGCGGCGCCGAACCATCCGAGGAGAAGACCGGTGGGAACGCCGAGGAGGACGGCGGCAGCGTAGCCGCACGCGACGCGGAACAACGAGTCGCGAATGTATGCGACGAGATGCGGGAGCTCGCGGAGACCCTTGGCGACGGCGAGCGGCGACGGGAAGATTTTCGTGCCGGTGAGGATCACCGCGAGGTGCCACGCGCTGATGAGAATCGCCGCGGTCAGGAGCGGAAGCGCGACGCGTCTCATATCTGATGTGCGAGCCCGATCTCGCCGAAGATGACGTCGCGCAGCGCGAGGTAGCGCGGGTCGGAGAGATCGCGCGGATGCGGGATGTCGATGGGCACGATGCGGCGCACGCGTCCCGGCCGCGCGGAGAGCACGACCACGCGATCGGCGAGCTGCACGGATTCTTCGATGTCGTGCGTGACGAAGAGGATGGTCTTCTTCTCCGCCTGCCAGATGCGCAGGAGCTCGCGGCGCATCTGCAGCCGCGTGATGGAGTCGAGCGCGCCGAAGGGCTCGTCGAGATAGAGGACGTCGGGATTGACGGCGAGCGCGCGCGCGACTTCGAGCCGCTGCTTCATGCCGCCGGAAAGCTCACGCGGATACGCATTCTCGAATCCCTTCAGTCCGACGAGTTGCACGTAATGCGCGATGCGCTCGCGCTTCTCTTTCTCGGTCGCGCGAAAGAGTCCGAACCCGATGTTCTCTTCAACGGTGAGCCACGGAAAGACGCCGCGCTCCTGGAAGACGAAGATGCGGCGCGGGTCCGGACCTTTCACGGCCTCGCCATCGATGGTGACGACGCCGTCCGTCGGCTCGAGAAATCCGCCGACGATGTTGAGGAGCGTGGACTTGCCGCAGCCGGAGGGGCCGAGGATGCAGACGAACTCGCCTTCGCGGACGTCGAGGGCGATGTCCTCGAGGACATGCATACCGCCGAACCGCATGGAGATGTGATCGAAGACGACCTTCAAATCCTCACTCAATCCGGCACATACCCCCAACGCACCGCGGGCAGGCGTTCGAGGCGACGCATGAGGAGGTCGAGGACGACGCCAATGACGCCGATGAGGATCATGCCGGCCACGACGAGATCATAGCGGTTGCCGGCGTTGCGCGCGTCGATGATGAGAAATCCGAGTCCGGAGTTGACGGCGATCATCTCGGCCGCAACGACGACGAGCCAGGCGATGCCGAGGGTGATGCGCATGCCGACGATGAGCTGCGGAAGGATGCCCGGCAACACGACGCTGCGCACGAGCTCACGGGGAGTGAGTCCGAAGTTGCGTCCGGCCGCGAGATGGATGCCCTCGATGTTGTGCACGGCGTGCATGGTCGTGAGCGTCAATGGCAGCAGCGACGCAAGAAAGATGAGAAACACAGCCGAGCCATCGCCGACGCCGAACCAGAGAATGGCGATGGGGATCCACGCCAATGGCGAGATGGGTCTCAGGATCTGCAGGATGGGATTGACGGCTTCCTCTCCCCTCCTCCAGAGACCGAGCACCACTCCGACCGGCACCGCAATCGCCAGCGCCATGAGGTACCCCCACGTGACGCGATACAAACTCGCGACGATGTATTTGGCGAGAAGCCCCTTCTGCGCGAGCTCGCCAATGGCCCGCGCCGCGGCCCAGGGGGTGGGGACGAGGGTGTGCGGGGACTGCGCGACGGCGAGTTGCCATGCGATGAGGAAGAGGGCGAGGCCGGTGAGGGGGAGGAGACGGCGCATCGATCGCGCGAGACTAGCACGCTAACGCAGCGGCGCCAGTTCCTGCAGTCGCTCGACGTGATCCTGCGCTTCCTTCGCCCATGGCGACGACGAATCCAACTTCAGATACTCCTGCCATGCGCGAAGTGCGTCGGCGTCGCGGTCGCCGATCTCGTATGCGAGTGCGAGATTCCAGGCGCTCTCCGGCGTCTTCGCGCTTTGCCACGCGCGCTCCGCCGCCTGGACCGCGAGCGTAAGATCCTCCGCGCGACCGTAGCGTGCCTTCTCGATGTAGACGGCCGCGGCGTCGTTCAAAAACGCGGAAGAGTCGCCGCCGGCTTTCGATGCCAGCTCGATCGTGTGTACGGCCTCGTCGCGGTGACCACTGAGGAGATGCGCGATCGCGAGCGCGCGCAACTCTCTCCACGACTTCCGCGACGCCTTCGCGTCGACTTGCGACTCCGCGGCGGTCATCGCCCAATCTTCTTCTTCGTCGCCCGGACCGCGCATCTGGCGTTTGAAGTCTTTGTACGCGAAGCCCGAGAACCGCGACTGCACGGTTCTCTCCGGCGCCGCCTCATATGCCGCGACGACGGGCGCGAGACCGCCGCTCGACTTGAACCGGATCCACTCCCACACGGGCGGCATGAGCATCACGACAACGATGCCCGCGGCGACGGCAGCAACGACCGGCGCAACCCTGCGCTTCGGCCGGAATTCACGCACCTCGGCCTCACCCATCGATACCGCGAGCTCCGTACCGGTGACGACGGCATCGCGGCAATCAGAGCATTCGGCGAGATGCTCGACGACTCGATCGCGGTCATCTCCGTACAGCTTTCCATCAATGAACGCAGCGAGTGTCTCTTCAGTCGGGCAAGTCATCATCACGGGAGCGGTCGTCGTCATCGCAACATCCCCTCCCCCTCATGTTCCCTGCTCCCGCCCGTCGGGTGAGAGGGACCGATCGTGGGGATTTCCCGTCTCGGGAACGCGGCGACGTGGATGTCCTGGTCGCCGCGGCTGAGGAGGTTGCCCACCTCGCGCTTGCTGAGGCCGGCGCTTTCGAGGCCGCGGCGGAGTGTGCCGAACAATTTGTCCAGCCGCTTGTACAGCTTCTTCTGTTCGATGTGCAGCGTGCGCGCGATTTCCGGCACCTTCAGCGCGTCCCAGAAACGCATCTGCAGAATCAGCCGATCCTCGGCATCCATCGAGTCGAGCAGACCGTCGATCGTCGACGCGGCGCGGCGGGCGGTGCGTTCCTGGTCGCGGCTCTCGAGACGATCGTCCGCGTCCGCCTCCACCGCGACCGCATCCGGCAGCAACTCATCCGAGACCAACACCGGGCGCGGATTGCGCAGCGGCAGGCGTATGTAGATCGCTTCCAGTTCTGCGGCCGTGTATTGCGCGCCCGCGGGCGTCGTCAGCACCTTCACCGCCTCCTCGAACGTGAACCCGTCGCGCGTCAGCAGGCGCTCGAGCGTAATCGCCTTTTCTCCCAGGCGTTTGGCTTCGGCGGAGGGGCGCCATTTGCCCCATTGCTGCACGCGCCATTGTTGAAAAAGGCGGAGGATCACCGTCGTCAGGTAGGTAGAAAACGAACTGCGTCCCTCGAACTTGCGGATGACCGCGTAGTCGTCCTCGAGCAGGCGGACGCGCACTTCCTGCGTGAACTCCGCGCACTCGTCGCCGTTGAGATGGCTCCGCCGCGCGACAAAAGCCGCGATGCGCTCGATCGTCCGAAGATTGTCGAGGTACGTCTCTTCCGGGTTCATCGTCTGGAAATGGGAACTCAAAGCAGTCTAGCAGTAAGTCAGGAGCGGCGTCGGGATTGACTGATTGCGACGTGCGGCGGTGAAAATGAGCAGTTCTTGACATTCGCCATCTTTAGACGTAGTCTAATCATCGTGAATGTCGAAACTGCTCTCCGCGATCGTGGCATCCAGCCCTCGGCCCAGCGCGTGGCCGTCGCGGAGTACGTCCTTCACACCGCCGAGCACCCGTCGGCCGAGGTCGTCTTCCGGCGCGTGCGCGAGCGCTTTTCGTGGATTTCCCGGGCCACCGTCTACAACACCCTCAACCTCTTCGTCGAGCGCGGCCTCCTGCAGCGCCTCTCGATCGCGGAGGACAGCGTCGTGTTCGATCCCGTGACGGAGACCCACCATCACTTCATCGACGAGAGTACGGGCGCGATCCACGACGTGCCGTGGGACCGCGTCCAGGTCTGCAACATCGATTCGCTGCGTGACTACGAGGTGCACGAGTACCAGGTGGTCATGCGCGGAAAGCTCATCACACGACAAGGAGAGAAGTAAGCATGTTGACTGTTGGCGACAAGTTCCCCGAATTCACCGCAACCGCGAACGTGAGCCGCGAGAAGGGCAAGGAGTTCACGACACTGACGAACAAGAACTTCGCGGGCAAGTGGCTCGTCTTCTACGCCTATCCGAAGGACTTCACCTTCATCTGCCCGACCGAGATCGTGGAGTTCGGCAAGCACACCGCCGACTTCGCCGATCGCGACGCGGTCGTCGTCGGCGGCTCGACGGACAACGAGTACTCGCACCTCGCGTGGCGCAACAACCACAAGGATCTGGCCGACCTGCCGACGCCGCTCGTGCACATCAACCCGTCGTTCGCGAACGAGTTGGGCATCATCCACAAGGAAGGCGGCGTCGCGCTGCGCGTGACGTTCGTCGTCGATCCGAACGGCATCATCCGCTCCGTCAGCGCGTACGACCTCAGCGTCGGCCGCAATGTCGGCGAGGTGCTGCGCACGCTCGACGCGCTGCAGTCCGATGAGCTCTGCCCCTGCAACTGGCAGCCGGGCGAAGAGACGATCAAGGTGGCGTGATGAACAACGTCGAAGAGCTCCGCGCCGCGCTTCCCGAGCTGGCGAAGGACATCAAACTGAACCTGCAGACGGTGCTGCAGCCGGGAGCTCTCTCGCCGCAGCAGCGGTGGGGCGTGGCGGTCGCGACGGCGATCGCCACGCGCAACACGCGCCTGCGCGACGCGCTGCTCGCCGACGCGCGCGCCGAGGTTGCGGAGGACGTGATCGAGGACGCGATGGCGGCCGCGGCGCTGATGGCGATGAACAACGTGTACTACCGCTTCCGCCATCTCGTCGGGAAACCGTCGTACTCGCAGATGCCGGCGCGGCTGCGCATGCAGCGCATCGTGAAGCCGGCGACGAACAAGGCGGACTTCGAGCTGTTCTGCCTCGCCGTGTCGGCGATCAACAACTGCGAGATGTGCATCCGCTCGCACGAGGACGTCGCGGTGCGCGGCGGGCTGTCGGAAGAGCAGGTGCACGACGCCATTCGCATCGCCGCGACGCTCAAC
>DATELS010000705.1:0-2300 GCA_035276365.1 Thermoanaerobaculia bacterium | reverse complement strand
CGTTGAACTTCTCGATCGCCGCCGCCGCCTCTTCGTCCGTCGAGAACGTCACGAACGCGAAGCCACGGGGCCGGCCAGTCTCACGATCCATCGGAAAGTACACATCCTGAATCGTGCCGGACTGGGAAAAGAGAGCCTCGACTTCTTCCCGCGTCGTGCGGAAGTTGAGGTTCCCGACGAATACCTTGCTCGCCATCAAAATCTCCAATCTGCTGCCATGCGCGCGGGAGTGTATCGCGAAAAGGATGCCTGCGCGACCGACCCCAACCGGAGGCAGAGCTTGACGCTGTATCGGTGACCTAGTACAGTGAGCCTGTCATGTTCGACATCAACCCTTCCAACGCCGCTCCGATCTGGCGCCAGATCGAGGAAGGGATGCGGCGGATGATCTCCCTCGGCACCCTCGCTCCCGGCGAGTCCGTGCCGTCGGTGCGCGATCTCGCGCAGCAGCTCCGCGTCAATCCCAATACCGTCGCCCGCGCGTATCAACGCCTCACCGACGCCGGCGTCTTCGCCGTGCGCCGCGGCGAGGGGACATTCGTCTCCGACGCGCCGTCCACGCTCAAGAAATCGGAACGCACCGAGACGCTGCGCGAGGCCGCGCAACGCTACGCCGGCACCGCGCTCGCCGTCGCCGCCTCGCTCGAGGAAGCGACGACCGAGCTCGAGAACAGCTTCGAGCGCCTCACGCGCGAGCACAGGAGGAAACCATGACCGCCGTCATTCACGCGGATCACGTGACGGTCCATTACGGAAAACGGATCGCGGTCGACGACGCGACGTTCTCCGTCGAGCCGGGCAGCGTCTACGCGCTCCTCGGACGCAACGGCGCCGGCAAGTCGTCGCTCGTCCGCGCGCTTCTCGGACAGACGCGCACCGAGCGCGGACGCGTCGAGCTCTTCGGCGAGGACGCCTGGACGCATCGCGAGCGGCTCATGGAGCGCGTGAGCGTGGTGCCCGAGGAGGCGGATGCGCCGCCGGAGATGCGGGTGAGAGAGCTGGCGCAATTCTCGTCGCGTCTGTATGCGCGCTGGAGCGAGAGCGCGTTCAGTTCGCGCATCGCGCGATTCGGCATCGACGCGAAGTCGCGCTTCGGCGAGTTGTCGAAAGGGCAGAAGAAGCAGGTCGCGCTCGCGCTCGCGCTGGCGACGTCGCCCGAGCTCGTGCTGCTCGATGATCCAACCCTCGGACTCGACGTCGTCGCGCGCAAGTCGCTGTTCGAGGAAGTCATCGCCGATCTCTCCGATCGCGGACTGACCGTGCTGATCACGACGCACGATCTCGCGGGAGTCGAAACGCTCGCCGATCGCGTCGGCGTGCTGAAGGGCGGACGGCTCGTGCTCGATGAAGAGACGGAGACGCTGAAGGCGCGCTTCCGCCGCATCCGCTTCGCCGCGCAGCCGGTCGCGCTGCCGGCGAATGCGCTCGCGCAGACGATGGTGCGGAAGTGGGGGAGCGGTACGGAGTCGATCGTGACGAACTTCGATGATCTCGAGTTCGAGCGCCTGCGCGAAGAAGCGAGCCTGCCGGTCGCGGAGGTCGCGCCGATGTCGCTCGAGGAAATCTTCATCGCCGTCACCGGCGAGGACAACGGAGCCGCGGTATGAGCACAGCCATGGTCATCGCGACGCGCGAGATTCGCGAGCGCTCGCGCCTTCTCATCGTCGCCGCGGCGCTGGCGATCCTGCCGTTCGCGGTCGCGCTCGCGCCGGGCGCGCAGGGCAATCGCGGACACGCGATCATGGTCGTCGGCGCGGCGGGCGCGTTCAACTTCGCGATCGCGATCGCGCTGGCGATGGGGATCTCGACGATCTGCCGCGATCTCAGCGAGAAGCGGCTCTCGTTCTACTTCTCGAAGCCGGTGTCGCCGTTCTCGCTCTGGTTCGGGAAGAGCATCGCCTCGCTGCTGATCGCGCTGCTGGCCGCCGTCATCATCGCCGTGCCGTCATACCTCGGCGCGCGCGACGCCTGGCGCCAGGCGTGGAACACGGGCGGCGATCGCCTCGCGCTCGCGTTCCCCATTCTTCTTCTCCTCTTCTTCTTCGGCAGTCACGCCATCGCGACGATGATGCGCTCGCGGTCCGTGCTCGTCGCGCTCGACTTCATCCTGCTCGTCGCCGCCGTCGCTGTGATGGCCGCGATTCTGCGGCCGGTGCTGCTCGCGGGCGGCATGCGCATGACGGGAGGAATCGGCTCGGCGGTCGCGGGCGGCATCCTGATCATTCTCGCGATCGCGCCGGTGTGGCAGCTCGCGAAGGGACGCACCGACATCCGCCGCAGCCATCTCGAGTTCTCGAAAT
>DATELS010000704.1:0-6468 GCA_035276365.1 Thermoanaerobaculia bacterium | reverse complement strand
GATGTTCGCGGGGATGCCTTCCGCATCGAGAAATCCCGCCAACAACTTCGCCTCGTCCGCCGTGCCGGTGCTGGCGATCTCGACCCAGGTCGTACCGTCTTCTCCTGTGATCGTGTTGACACCTTCGCGATCCAACTTCAACTCGGCCATCGACGAGCTCCTTACGCTATGAGAGTGATTCGACCGGCATCCGCGGTCATCTTCCCGACCTTTGCATAGAACAGACCGCTTTCGCCGAAACGCGCCTCCAGCGCCGCCGCGCGCTCCGGCGCGATCGCGATGAGGAGGCCGCCCGACGTCTGCGCGTCGCACATCAAAGTGAGATCGAATTCGCTCGCCGACAACACTCGCTCCCTGAAGTTCTTCACGTTCCTCATCGTCCCCTCGGGACGGAATCCGCGCTTCAAGAGCTCGCGCGCGCCGTCGAGCAGCGGAACGTCCGTAATGCGAATCTCCGCCCCGACCTTCGCGCCTTCGCACATCTCGAGGAGATGCCCGATGAGTCCATAGCCCGTGACGTCCGTCGCCGCGCTCGCGCCCGCGGCGACCATCGCCTGCGACGCATCGCGATTGAGCATGGTCATCCAGCGGATCGCCTCGTCGAGCGACGGCGGCGTGCGCGGCGGAAAGCGTCGCGCGCTGAGCGCGCGAAACGCGCTGACGAGAATGCCGTTGCCGATCGGCTTCGTGAGATAGAGGAGATCGCCCGCACGCGCGGTCGAGTTGCGCACGAGCTTGTCGACCGCCACGACGCCGGTGACGACGAGGCCGTACTTCGGCACGTCGTCGATGATCGTGTGTCCCCCCGCGACGCTGAACCCCGCCTCGGCCGCCTTGTCCGCGCCGCCGCGCAGAATGGCCTCGAGCACATCGAGTGGAAGTTTGTCGGTCGGGAAGCCCGCGATGGCGAGGCCGAGGATGGGGGTGGCGCCCATGGCGTAGACGTCGGAGATCGCGTTCGTCGCCGCGATCTGTCCGAAGAGATACGGGTCATCGACGATGGGCGTGAAGAAGTCGACGGTCTGCGCGATCGCGGTGTCGCCGGCGATGCGGATCACCGCCGCGTCGTCGCCCGTCGACGTTCCGACAAGAAGATCCCTGACCCCTTCGGTGGAGGGGAGTCGAGAGAGGATCGAACGCAGGTCATCCTGACCCAGCTTGCACGCTCAACCACCGGTGGTGGCGAACGAAGACAGCGCCGGATGACGGCGGAGACTGTGCTTCACGCGCGCGATCGTATCGCGCTAGACGACTTCCGTGCGCACGGTCGCCGCCGCGTTCTCCACCGCCAGGAGCACTTCCTGATACAGCTCGTACTTCACGTGCTCCGGCAGGTCAGCCTCGCGGTTGATGATCTCCGCGATCTGCGACGCGTAGTGCGACGGCACGGGCAATCGCTCGCCGTCCATCTGCAACTGGCGGAAGCCGACCGCCAGCTCTTCCTGCAGATGCGCGCGGAACTTGCCGTCCATCACGTCTTCTTCGAGCGTCGCGTAGTTGATGTTCATCAGTAGCTCGCGCGCACGATCGCGCCTTCGCGCGCGACCTTCGCCTTCACGCCGCGCTTCGAGAGAAACGCGGAGTACGCATCCGCGAACGCGGTCGCATTTTTCTCCGACTGCCACTTCGTCTCGACCTCGACGCGACCGTTGCGATGCACGATCGCGCGATCGTTCACCCAGCCGCGCGCGTTGTCGGCACCGACGAGAAAGCGCCAGTGGAACTCGCCCATGTGCTCGGCGGAGATGGCGTCGGCCGGCTTGACCGGCGAGAACGCCTCCGGTTTGAACGAATGCGCGAAGTACTCCTCGGGATGCAGGATCTCGCGCGTGGTGCGCGGCGGATTCGCATGCACTTTGTCGAGCTCTTTCCAACCGCCGCGTCGATACGCCGCGATCACGAACTTCAATCCGTCGAGGTACGGGAACTTGAGGAACTCGGCGAAGTACTTCGGCGTCGACGGATCGATCATGGTCTCCGCCTGCGCGGCGGTGGTGATCAGGCCGAGCATGGCGTCATCCTTCACGACTTCATCGAGCTCGACGCCGTTCTTCTGCAGCATGTGCGCGACCATGACCAGCACGGCCTCGCCTTCGAGAACGGAGTGGTACGCGAGATTGGCGTCGGTGTCGCGCATGAGCGCCTTCTCGCGTTTCGCGAGATCGAAGTGCTGGTCCTGCAGCGCGTGCGTGAGCTCGTGAACCATCACGGTCTCCTCGAGCATCTGCGGATCGGCGAGCTTCTCCGCCTCGGGCGGCAACTTCGGGAGCTGGCGGATGGAAAAGTAGGTGTGCAACTGCGGGTCGTAGAACGCGAGGACCTGCGACTCGTACAGCGAGAGGAGCTTCGGCAGCGCGGGTCCGCCCTTCGCGTCGATGAGCTGCAGCGCGCGAAGCATGGTCTCCCATTCGTCGATGGAGTAGGGCATGCCGCGCTGCATCTGCGCGCGCAGATTCGCGGTCAACTCGGAGCGGTCGATGGTCACGTTCTTGACGTCGTGGAGGAAGCGGCGGCCGCGGATCGCCTCCACCGACTTCATCGCGGGCGCGAGCGGCGAGGCCTGCAGACATCCCGCGACGAGGAAAACCAACAGTAAACGTGTGGACCGGCTGCTCGTCATGCGCAGCGCAACCACCCGTTTGCGCACCCCATTCCGTTCACTTAGAATGCGCGACGTTCAGCCCATGGAGCGCGGCGACAGCGAGCGTATCGAGATCACGATCAGCAGCCGCTTCGAGAACATCGAATTGGTTCAAGTGATCGCAGAACACCTCTGTGAGAACGCAGGTGTCGACGAGGATGGGTCTCACTGGATCGGAATGGCAGTACGCGAAGCCGTGGCTAACGCCATCAAGCACGGGAACAAGCTCGACGTTCGCAAGAAGGTGAACGCGACGTTCGAGCTGTCGGGACCGGAGCTCGAGATCACGATCTCGGACGAGGGCGAAGGCTTCGATCCCGCGAAGGTGAGCGATCCGCTGAACCCGCAGAACCTCATGAAGACCAGCGGCCGTGGCATCTTCTACATGAAGACGTTCATGGACCAGGTGCATTACTCGTTTCACCCCGGCGCCGGCACATCGCTGGTGATGACGAAGAACCTGGCGAAGGGCAGCGGCATCGCAACGACGAAAGCTTGATTTGAAGAAGGAGATACGAGAATGAAAGCCACTTCCCGGTCCGCCGACGGCGTCGAGATCATCAGCCTGCAGGGCAAGATCACCATCGGTTCGGGCGACACGCAGCTCCGCGAGGTGATCAACAACGCCGTGAACGCCGGCAAGACGAAGATCCTCCTCGACCTCTCGCAGGTGACGACGATCGACTCGTCCGGCATCGGCGAGCTGGTCGGCTCGTACACGACGGTCACGAACCGCGGCGGCAAACTGAAACTCCTCCACCTCCCCGCGAAACTGAACGAGCTGCTCCACGTCACGCAGCTCATCACGGTGTTCGAGGTGTACGAGGACGAGAAGGAAGCCGTCGGCAGCTTTTGAGGTAGGCAGTTCGCAGTAGGCAGTAGGCAGGAGAACGCCTGCCTGCTGCCTGACCTCACGCGGCCGATTCGAGATTCTCGCGAATGATGCGCGGGTGGCGCGCCGCGATGCGCAACAACGCGATCGCCGGACCGTCCGGCCGACGGCGCCCCTGCTCCCAGTTGCGCAGCGTATGAACGCTGATTCCCATCGCGCGCGCGAACTGCGCCTGAGTCAGTCCGACAAATCGACGCAGGGCGGAGAAGTCTTCGCCGGATTCAAATTGCCCGCGCATCAAGCGCTTGCGCAGGCGTGAGGGAATCGCTCTCGCGAATTGGTCGGGAGTGAGTTCGGGAATGTCGGTCATTTCGTATCCATCGAAGAACGGTACAGGGACTGCTCCTGCTTCGTTGCCCACCGCGCGCTGAGAATCCGAATCGTCTCGTCGTCGCGTTCCGTCCAGACGACCAGCACGAGACCGCGACGAATCGGACCAATCGAGATGAAACGATCCTCGGTGATCGAATGCTGGTCATCAAAGATCTCGAGAGAGTTGACGTCGGGCCGGAAGAGTTGACTCGCCTCTTCAAAGCTGACGCCATGTTTGCGCTGGTTCGCGAGGTTCTTTGCTTCGTCCCACGCGACCTTCACCTCGAACAATGTAAGCTATTGGCGGACTAAGTCAACGGCTTAGTGCTGCTCCGCCGCCGCCGCGGCGCGCACGTTTTCCAGCATCGCGTCGAGCGCGGCGCGGCGATAGAGTTTTCCGCCCATCACTACCGCTTCGATCTTGCTCGTGTTGCGGATGTTGTCGAACGGGTTGGCGTTGAGGAGCACGAGATCCGCGATCTTGCCGCGCTCGATCGTGCCGAGCGTCGCGAGTTTGCCGCGGAATTGCGCGGGGTTGCGGGTGGCGGTTTGGAGGGCTTGCAGTGGCGTGAGGCCGGCGTCGACGAGTGCGATGAGTTCGTCGTGCACGCCGAAGCCGAGGTAGGAATACGGGTTGCCGTCGTCGGTGCCGGCGAGGAGGTGGACGCCGGCCTGCTGCATTTTCGCGACGAGCGCGAAGTCGTTGCGGATCGTCGCCGTGCGCGACTCGGCTTCGCCCGTGGGCCACTGCAGTGCGTCCTCGCTCATCCTCGCCCAGCGCGTGCGCCACGACGGCTTCATGTACGCGAGTCGCGGGTCGTCCTTCAGCTTCTGATCCGTGAGGAGCGCGTAGTTGCGGCGCATCATCAGCGTCGGGCAGTGCCATGTGCCGTAGCGCACAAAGGTGGGGATATCCGCGGCCGTCACGCGCGTCAGATGCTCGATGCTCTTCTGTCCCGCGCGCGCGGCTTCTTCCGCGGTGATCGACGCAGGCACATGACCTTCAATTGGCAATTTGGACTCACGCACCAGCGCGAAGTAGCCGGCGCGCGAGAGTTGGTCGTGCACCTTCAGGAACTCCGCGCCTTGCTCCTTCGCAAGCCGCGCAGCCTTCAACGCCTCCGCCTCGTCCGTCGGTGAGAAGCCGATGATCTCGCTGCCGATCATCATCCGCGGCGCGACCAGCGTCCCCGCGACTCGCGCGCGTTCCCACTCGTGATGCTGCGGCGCGCCGTCCATGACGCGAATGCCCGTGACGCCGTTCGCGACGAACAACTGCAGGCTCGTGCGATCGAAGTCGCCGTCGCCGACGTGCACGTGCATGTCCCACAGTCCGGGAATGAGGAACTTCCCGTCGCCCGACACCACTTCCGCTCCGCGAGGAACGCGCACGCGACCCGTTCGTCCGATGCGCTCGATGCGATCGCCGCGCACGATCACCGTCATCCCCGGCGACGGCGGACGATTCGTGCCGTCGATGACCGTCACATTCTCGATGACGATCGCGCACAGCAACGCGATCGCGACATTCACGGCCTCCGTCTCCGCGCCGCGGTGTCGCCCGCGTCGGGGAGGCCCGTCTTCCAGTGCATCGGCACGCTGTTCGTGTACAGCGCCTCGTTGCGCTCGAGCCAGAGCGGGAAAAGCTGATCGGCGAGCTTCGCATCCGCGATCGCGCGCTCGGGGATGTCGACGAGCTGCTCGAAGCCGCCGCTGGTGTCGCCGAGGAAGTTGATCTTCAGGCGGAGCTCGGTCACGGGCGCGGTGCGGCTCGCGTCCGTCGTCCGCGGCACGACAAACGCCACGCGCGCGGACGTGTTGAACGACTTCTTCTCGCCCGGCGCGATGCGAATGAGCCGCGGCACGAGCTGTTGTCCTGGCACTTCCGAGCCGATGTTCACCGTCATCATCTGCGACTCGGCGTCGTACGTCGTCACCGGGATCAAGTCCGCGATCGCGATCGCCTGCGGGCGCTCATTCGTGATGACGTACGTGATCGGGATGTGCGCGCCGTTCTGCAAGTCATCGCCGAAGATCTCGGCGTCGACGCGCACCGCGTTCTCCGTCCCGACGACGCGCCGCGGCTCGTTCATGTCGACGGTCGCGGTCGTGCACGCGGCGAGTGCGAGGAGCAGGAACGGGAGAATGGCGCGTTTCACGAGGCGTCGATTGTACGACGCCGTTTCAGAACGTCCCGCGCGCGTCCCGATCCTCCGCCGTCCATCCCTTGATGCCGCCGTTCGGCTTGAACTGCACGGGGATCGCGTTGAGGAGAATCGTGTCGTTGCTCTCGAACCACGGATCGAAGAGCGCGTCGGGAAGCGGCTGCGGTCCCTGCGCCTGCTTGTCGATCAGCGCGCGGAACGGCGTGAGGTCGCGGAGGAACGAGACCTTCACCTGCACGTAACGCGGCGCGCCGCCGAAGCTCGTGCGCGTCGCCGCCGCGGTGAGTGACGCGGTCGCCGCCGCGCGGAGGATTTTCTTTTCGCCCGGAGGAATCACGACGACGTGCGGCATCGTCACGTCGGGCACTTCCGCGCCGACCGTGATCGTGATCGTGCGCGAGTCGTTGTCGTAGCTCGCCGACGCCGTCTTGTCCGCGATCGCGATCGCGTTCGCCGTG
>DATELS010000703.1:0-13471 GCA_035276365.1 Thermoanaerobaculia bacterium | reverse complement strand
GTCGAAACCGCGACGCGAGCCGACGCCGCCCGCCGATCTCTTTCGCGCGGTGCGCGAGAACCTGCCGCTCGTGTTCGACGCGCGGCCGGTCTCGATCCGCGTCGACGACGATTGTCCCGACGCGAACGTCGATCCTGTGCTCGCGCTGGAGATCCTCGTCAACCTCATCGAGAACGCGCATCGCGTGTCGCCGCCGCATGCGCCGCTCGAGCTGACCGCGCAGGCGCTCGACGCGGCGCGCGTGCGCATCGAAGTGCTCGATCGCGGCCCGGGCGTGCCGGACGGATTCACCGACGCGAGCGGACTCGGACTCGAGATCGCGCGCACGCTGGCGAACGTGAACGCCGGCAGCGTCGAGATCGCGCCCCGGCCGGGCGGAGGAGCGATCGCGCGGCTCGACGTGCCCTCCGCGCCGCTGCCGGCGATGTCGGAGAGCTCATGACGATCGCGTCGCTCGTGCTCGTCGTCGACGACGATCCGTCGATTCGCCAGTCGCTGCAGCGCGAGCTGCAGCAGCGCGGCTACACGACCGCGTCCGCGAGCGACGGGCTGGAAGGCATCCGCGCGTTCGAAACGAGCGCGCCCGATCTCGTGCTCACCGATCTCTCTATGCCGCGCGCGGACGGCTTCGCGTTGATCAGCGCGATCCGCGCGAAGGCGCGCACGCCGATCCTCGTGCTCTCCGTGCGCGGCGACGATGCCGACAAAATTCGCGCCCTCGACCTCGGCGCCGACGACTTCGTGACGAAGCCGTTCTCCGTCGCGGAGTTGCTGGCGCGCGTGCGCGCACAACTGCGGCGAACGTCGACCGCGCCCACGACGCTCGCCTTCGATGGACTCACGCTCGATCTCGAACGGCGCCGCGTCGTGCGCGGGGAGAAGGAAGTGCATCTCACGCCGACGGAGTACTCGCTGCTCGAACTGCTCGCGACGAACGCCGGCCGCCCGATGTTCACGGACCACATCATCCGCCGCATCTGGCACGACGCGCCCGGCACGACGCCGGACACGGTGCGCGTGCACATGAGCTCTCTGCGCAAGAAGATCGAGCCCGATCCGTCGTCGCCGCGATTCATCGTCACCGAGCCATGGGTCGGGTATCGGTTCATCGCCGAGCCGGTGTGACCTTTACGAAGTCTTAAGAAAATCTTCGCCGTTCCCGCGATCCATCTTTCGCCTTTCTTCGCGAGCGCAGCCAACGCGCGGCGTTGTGATCCGCATGCGCGCCGTACGCATCGTCGCCTTCTGGATCGCCGCCGCCGCACTCGTCGCCACCTGCCACCGCGCGTTCGATGAGCCCGCGTGTGCGATCGCTGCGCTGACTGCGATCGCCGTTGCGGCGTACGCGTACACGCGCTTCTGCGCGCCGCAGGACGGCGCGGATCACGCGCTCGGCGTCGGCATCGCGTGGCTCGTGCTGGCGATGCTCGCGGAGCTCGCCGTGCGGCGACACACCGGCCACGCGTGGTCCGCGCTCCTCGGCGCGCCGGAGCGGCCGCTGCTGCGCAACCTCTTCCTCTTCGCGTGGGTCTTCACGCCCGCGCTCTTCGCACAACGCGAGACCGCGCGCGCGCCGAAAGTCGAGCAGCCGCGCGCGTCCTTCGCCCATCGCGTGCGGCGCAAGCTCCTCGGCGAGCGCCGCGACGTCACTGATCCGCACGCGCTGCACAAGATCTCGCTCATCGCATTTCTCGCCTGGGTCGGCCTCGGCGCGGACGGACTCTCGTCGTCCGCGTACGGTCCCGAGGAGGCGTTTCGCGCGCTGGGTGAACATCATTACCTCGCGCTCGCGCTCGCGATGGCCACCGGCGTCACGGTGCTCATCCTCTCCGCGTCGTACTCCAGCATCATCGAACAGTTTCCGACCGGCGGCGGAGGCTACGTCGTCGCCTCTCGTCTCCTCGGCCCGCGCATCGGTGTCGTCTCCGGCTGCGCGCTCGTCGTCGACTACATCCTCACCATCACCGTCTCGATCGCGTCCGGCGGCAACGCGATCTTCAGCTTCCTCCCACCGTCATGGCACGCGTGGAAGATGAGCGTCGAAGTCGCGGCGATCGTCCTGCTCATCGCGCTCAACCTGCGCGGCGTGAAGGAGTCGGTGAAAGTCCTGACGCCGATCTTCCTCGTCTTCCTCGTCACGCACGCGGTGCTCATCGCGTACGCGCTCCTCACGCGCGCGAGCGCGATCCCGCAAGTCGCGCATCGTCTCTCCGACGAGTACTCGAACGGTCTGGCGACGCTCGGCGCGGGCGGCATGCTCCTCCTCTTCCTCCGCGCCTACTCCCTCGGCGGCGGCACCTACACCGGCATCGAGGCCGTGTCGAACGGACTGCAGATCATGCGCGAGCCGCGCGTGCACACCGGACGCAAGACGATGATCTACATGGCCGTCTCACTCGCGCTCACCGCGTCAGGAATCCTCATCGCGTACCTGCTGCTCATGACGCGACCGATCGAGGGAAAGACGATGAACGCCGTGCTCGCGGAGACGGCGTTCGCCTCGTGGCGCGTCGCCGCGCTGCCGGTCGGCTACTGGCTCGTCCTCGTGACGTTGGTGTCGGAAGGGTTGTTGTTGTTCGTGGCGGCGCAGGCGGGATTCATCGACGGGCCGCGCGTCATGGCCAACATGGCCGTCGACTCGTTCTTCCCGCATCGCTTTGCTGCGCTGTCGGAACAACTCTCGATGCACAACGGCGTGCTGCTCATGGGTGGCGCGGCGCTGGCGATGCTCGTCTACACGAAGGGCAACATTCACCTGCTCGTGGTCATGTACTCGATCAACGTCTTCCTCACGTTCACGCTCTCGCAGCTCGGGATGTGGCGCTTCTGGTGGCCGCGCCGCGGCGACGCGCATCGCCGCTACCACATCTTCATTCACGGACTCGCGCTCGTGATGTGCGCGGCGATTCTCGCCATCACGACGTTCGAAAAGTTCGGACACGGCGGATGGGTGACGGTCGTGATCACGTCGCTCTTCGTGCTGCTCTGCCTGCGCGTGCGGCGGCACTACGACTCGATCCGCTCCGGACTCCGGCAACTCGACGACATCCTCGGCTCGCTTCCGACGAGCGGTGCGCCGAATGCCGAGGCGCTCGATGCGAATGCGCCGACCGCGGTGATTCTCGTCAGCGGCTTCAACGGCCTCGGCGTGCACACGCTGCTCTCGACGCTGCGCTTCTTCCCCGGCCTGTACAAGCAATTCATCTTCGTCTCGATCGCGGTCGTCGACTCGGGACACTTCAAAGGTCGCGAGGAGATCGACGCGCTGCGGCGCGAGACCGACGAGAGCGTCCGCCGCTACGTCGACCTCGCGCGAAGGCTCGGCTTTCCCGCGGACGGCGTGACGGACGTCGGGATCGAAGTCGTCGCCGAGGCGACGGAGGTGTGCGAGCGCGTGGCGCGGCAGTACGCGAAGGCGACGATCATCTCGGGCAAGCTCGTCTTCCGGCAGGAGCGCATGTTCAACCGCCTGCTGCACAACGAGACGCCGACGCTGATCCAGCGCCGCCTGCAATGGCTCGGCGTGCCGATGGTGGTGCTGCCGGTGCGCGCGAGCGTGTGACGCGCTCACCGATCAACGGAACGATAAAGTTCCGTCAACGTATTGTGAACGTAAGTCCTTATGGACAGACGTCGGCACCTCTGCTACGGTGTCGTTCGGTCCAAGGTCCAATCGTCCAATGCCCGCGTCGAGGCGGCCGTGGATCGCGGTGCGACTTTCGACGCGGAGACCCAATGATCCCACTGCACGCACTCCTCATCCAGGACAACGAGAACGATCTGCTGTCGATTGCTCAGGCGCTCGAGGAGTACGGATTCGACGCGGCGGTCGTCCGCGCCGACAACGCGATCGACATGGAGCAGGCGCTCCGCTCGAGCAGGTTCGACGTCGTGCTCGCCGACTATCGCCTTCCGCGCTTCAGTGGCATCGAGGCGCTCGACGTGCTCGCGCGACTCGAGCTCGACATCCCGTTCATCCTCGTGTCGGCGGTCATCGGCGATGGCGTCGCGGTCGACATCATGCGGCGCGGCGCGCGCGATTACGTGATGAAGGAGAACCTCGCGCGACTCGGCGCGGCGGTCGAACGCGAGGTCCGCGAGGCGGCCGAACGACGCGCGCGCGCGACGCGGGAACAGCTCCTCGCCGCGACGCAACGCCGATTCCAGGAGACGTTCGAGCATGCACCGATCGGCATCGTGCACACGGACCTGACCGGCCGCGTGCTGATGACCAACACGCGGTTCTGCGAGATCGTCGGCTACTCCGAGGATCAACTGCTCGGCCGGTGGCTGGGAGAGCTCACGCATCCGGGAGATCTCGAGCACGAGCGACGCGCCATGGCCGACGTCCACGCCGGCCGGCGCGGCACGCACCAGGCGGAGAAGCGGTACATCCGC
This sequence comes from Thermoanaerobaculia bacterium, assembly GCA_035276365.1. Lineage (GTDB taxonomy): Bacteria > Acidobacteriota > Thermoanaerobaculia > Gp7-AA8 > Gp7-AA8 > QHVT01. The sequence continues at coordinate 9,073 of DATELS010000703.1, read as the reverse complement.
CGCGACGGCAGCACGGTGTGGGTCGCGTTCAGCGCGACGCCGATTCGCAACAGCGCGCGCGAGATCGAGTACGTCGTGATCATGGTCGAGGACATCTCGCGCCGGCGCAGCGCGGAGGAACGCATTCGATTCCAGGCGCACCTGCTCGACGCCGTCGAGCAAGCGGTGATCGCGACGGACCTCGAGGGCAAGGTCACGTTCTGGAATCGCTACGCCGCGGAAGTGTACGGATGGAGCGAGGCGGAAGCGGTCGGCCAACACATTCTCGATCTCACCGCGCCGTCCATACCGCCGTCCGAGGCATCCGACCTCCTCAATCGCCTGGCGCGCGGCTTCGGGTGGTCCGGCGAGTTCGAGTTGAGTCGCCGCGACGGGAGCTTCTTCCCCGCGATGGTCCTGGCCTCGCCGATCTACGACGATGACGGCGCGCCGACCGGCATGCTCGGCGTGTCGTTCGACCTCACGGAACGCAAAGCAGCCGAAGCCGCGCTGCTGCGGTCGGAGGAGCGGTACCGCGGCATCGTCGAAGGCGTCGAGGAGATGATCATCAGCGCGACCGCGGACGGCACGATCAGCGGCGTGAACGGCGCGTTCACGATGACGACCGGCTGGTCGCGCGAGGAGATCATCGGGCAGCCGATCAGCGCGATCGCGCCGCCGGAACTGCGCGAGCTCACGGAGGCGCGCTTCGCGGCACGGCTGCGCGGCGAGCTCACGCCGCCGCGCGAGGGAGCGATCCTGAAAAAGGACCGCTCGACGATCCCGGTCGAGAGCGTCGTCTTCGCGCGCAAAGACGGCGATCAAGTGTCCGAGGTCTTCTACTTCTGCCGGGATCTCACGGCGCGCAAGTTAGCGGAGCAGGAGCGCGCGCGTCTCGCGAACGAGCTGCACCTGCTGCTCGAGTCGACCGTCGAGGGCATCTACGCCGTGAACGCGGAAGGCAAGTGCACGCTCGTCAATCGCGCCGCCTCCCAAATCCTCGGCCTCTCCGAGGCGTCGCTGCTCGGGCGCACTTCGCACGAGCTCTTTCATCACACGAAGGCCGACGGCACGGCGTACGACGTCGCGTCGTGTCCGCTGTACGAAGTGCTCGCGACGGGATGCACGACGCGGCGCACCAACGAGGTGTTCTGGCGCAGCGACGGGACGGCCGTGCCGGTCGCCTACTCCTGCGCGCCGATCTTCGATGACGGCCGCATCGTCGGCGCGGTGACGACGTTCACCGACCTCTCGCCGCAGCGCCTCCTCGAAGCGCAACTCGAACGCGCGAATCGCCTCAACGGACTCGGGCGCGTCGCCGCGACGATGGCGCACGAGATGAACAACGTGCTCATGGGCATTCAGCCGTTCGCGGAGATGCTGCGGCGGCAGCTCGTCGACGAACGTCCGCGCGCGCTCGTCGACGCGATCATGCGCTCGGTGCGGCGTGGCTCGCGCATCACCGGCGAGATTCTCGAGTTCACGCGGCAGTCTCCGCCCTCGGTCAAACCCGTTGCGGTCGAGGAGTGGCTCTCCGAGCTGTGCGTCGACGCATCGGCCGTGCTCGAGCAGCGGGTGTCGTTCGGCGTCACCGCCGACCGGCCGCTCGTGGTTGCCGGCGACTCGCGGCAGTTGCATCAGATGTTCGTCAACATGATCGTGAACGCGCGCGACGCGCACGCCCAGCACATCACGCTGCACGTCGAAGCCGCGGCGGCGTCGCGCTATCCGTTCGGCGTGCTCGACACCGATCACAGCTACGCTCACTTCGCGCTGACGGACGACGGCGGCGGCATGCCGACGCAGATCCTGCAGCACGTGTTCGAGCCTCTCTTCACGACCAAGAAATCCGGCAGCGGCCTCGGACTCTCGCTCGCGCACAACATCGTCAAGCAACACGGCGGGTACATCTTCGCGGAGAGCAGCGAGGGAGCAGGGACGACGTTCCACGTCTTTCTCCCGCTCCTCGAGCGCGCCGCGCAGAGTGATGCGACGGCGTTCCCCGAACGTCCGCGTCACCTGCACTCGCTGCTCATCGTCGAGGATGATCCGATCGTCGCGGAAGGGCTGGTCGATCTCCTCGCGGCGGATGAAGTGAGCGCGACCGTCATTGCCACTGGCGCCGAGGCGGTGAGCGCGATCGAGCGGTGCACGCCGGACGCATTGCTGCTCGACGTCGGACTGCCGGACATGGATGGCATCGAGGTGTACGAACGCGTCGCGGCGCGCTGGCCGGCGCTGCCCGTCGTCTTCGCCACCGGCCACGCCGATCCGACGCGCTTCACGGCGCAACTGAAGCGCGCGAACGTCACCTACATCAGCAAGCCGTACGATCTGCCCGAGCTTTACGGTGCGCTCGAACGCGTGCTGGAGACGGTGAGAGTGCCGCAGGCCGTGTGATGACGTGCGCGATCGCTCATGCGCGGTCGCGCAGCTCCGCGAGCAGCGCGTCGGGCGGCGTGTAGAACGGGTTCTCGCGCAGCACTCCCGCCACGATCGCGGCGGGATGCGCGCGCAGGGCGTCGAAGACGACGTCGGCGCGGAACTTCGCGAGGTCGTACGTGCAGACCAGGACGTCGCGCCGGTCGTTCTGCGCGTTGTTCAAACTCGCCTCGTACTCGATGAGATCGCACACGCCCGGTCGATCGGAGACCGCCCACTCCATGTGCGCGACGAGGCGCGTGCGCGGATATCCCTCCGCCCTCGCATCGGCGAGCAACTGGTGAATGTAGGCAGCCGTCGCTTGTTGATCGAAGCGATCGTCGCGCAGATACGTCTCCGTCCACGGCAGAACTTCGAGGCGCGCGTCGTGTCCGTTGTGATCGGGAGCATCGACGATGTGCATCACCTTCTCGCCGCGCGCGAGGCCTTCCGTGATGAACGGGCGGAGCACGCGCTCGCGCTCCTCTTCCGATCGGAAGAACGCGGCGAGGTGACGGTGCTCGCCGACGACGGAGCCCGCGAGCCGGATCTCGTACAGCGCCTCGATCGCGTCGAGGAGTGCGCGCTCCGCGTGGGACTTCACGATCACGTCGCGCGCGCCCGCGCGGCGCGCCTCGTCGTGCAGCGCGACCGAGTCGTGCATCGTCAGGACGAGCACCTGCACCGCGGGCACGCGCGCGCGAATCTGCCGCGCCACTTCGATGCCGCTCAGCTTCGGCATCTCGTAGTCGACGACGGCGACGTCCGGCCGGAGCTGCGCCGCGCGCGCGACCGCCTCCTCGCCGTCCGCGACTTCCGCGCACACGGTCCACAGCTCGTGCGATTCGATCAGCGCGCGAATGCTGCGCCGCATGGCGGCGTGATCATCGGCGACGAGAATGCGTAGCGCGGCCATGGTCATCCCTCGGCGATCGGGAGCCGCACTTCGATCTCCGTCCCGCCGCCGTTCGAGCGCGCGCGCATGCTGCCGCCGAGCTCGCGCGCGCGCTCGCGCATGCTGGCCATGCCTACGCCCGCCGCGGCGAGCATCCGCTCGTCGCCGCGCAACGCGGGCGGCAGGCCGCGCCCTTCGTCGCAGATGTGCAGTCTCAAGATCCCCGGGTCTCTCTCGATCCTGATCTTAGCAATCGCGCTTCCGGAGTGGCGCTGAATATTCGTCAGCGCTTCCTGCACGATGCGGAACACAGCCGTCTCCGTCTCGACGGGCAGCCGTCCAATCGCCTCCGGCAACTCGAGCGCAACCGCGATGCCGCTGCGCTCCTGAAATCCATTCGCGTACCAGCGCAGACTCGGAAGGAGTCCCGCCTCTTCGATCATCGGCGGATGCAGCAGGTAGGACAGCGTGCGGATCTCCGCGATCGTCCGCTCAGTGAGCGCCATGCTCTCCTCGATCGCCTTCGATGCCTCGGGATTCATCGACGCGAGCGAGCGCTTGACCATCGCCAGATCCATGCGAAGCGCGCCGAGGTTTTGCGCGGTCGTGTCGTGCAGCTCGCGCGCGATGCGGCGACGCTCCTGGTCCTGCGACTGCAGCAAACGCGCGGACAACGTCTCGAGCTGCTGCGCGCGCCGCGCGAGCTCCGCCTCGGCGCGCCTGCGCTCCGTGATGTCCGCATTCGTGCCGTACGCGCGCAGCGGGCGTCCCGACGCGTCGCGCACGATCGTCGCGCGGCCGAAGATCCAGTGCACGCTGCCGTCCGGCCAGATCACGCGGAACTCGATGTCGCCCGAGCCCGTGCCCGCATGCAGCGCCTCGCGGCTCTCGCGCACGCGATCGCGATCGTCGGGATGCAGCGCCTCGAAGTAGTCCTCGATGCGCGGCCCCTTGCCTTCGTCGTCGCCGAAGAAGAGCCGTCGATTCGCGTCGGTGTTGAAGATCTCGCCGGTGACGAGATCCTGTTCCCAGCTTCCGGTGAGCCCGAGCTTCTCCGCGTCGACGAGCAGTCTCTCCGTCTTGCGCAGCGCCTCCTCGGCTTGCACGCGCTCCGTTACGTCCTCGTTGACGACGACCGCGCCGGTGATCGCGCCCTTCGCGTCGCGAAGCGGCGCCGCGTAATTCTTGATCGTCTTCACGACGCCGTCGAAGCTGTGAATGTCAATCAGCTCGTCGCGCGTCGTCTCGCCTTTTTGGAGCGCGCGTTGCGACGCCCACTCGCCTTCCGCGATCTGCTCGCCTGATCCGCGATGAAAGCCTTCGCTCTTCTTCCATCGCTCCTCGCCCGAGACGACCATGCCTCCCCAGATGCATCCGGACGCGGGATTGCTCAGCAGGATGTCGCCCGTGCCGTTCATCACGATCACGCCGACCGGCAGCAGCTCGAGGACCTGCGACATCAGCCGCTGGCCCGCGCGCACCTGCTCTTCACTGCGCACGCGATCCGTGATGTCGAACGCGATGCCGACGACGCCGATCACATTTCCCGCGGGATCGCGAAACGGCTCGAGCTGCAGTTGCGCGGCGGTTGTCCCGTCGTCGATCTGCAATTTCATCGACTCGCCCGCGAGCGCGCGAGCGCATCCGTCGAGCACGCGGTCGTAGTCGGGTGACGTTGCGAACAACTCCGGCACCGTCTTGCCGACCGCCGAAGGACTGTCGGGAAATGCGCGGCCCGCGTCCCACACCACGCGCAGCTCGCGATCGGTGACGCACGCGCGCGCCGGAATCTGTTGCGTGAACAGCCGCAGGCGAGTCTCCGCGTCTTTCAGCGGAGTGATGTCGATCATCGCGCCGATCGCGGAGACCGCGCGTCCGTCGCCGTCGCGCTCGATCACGCATCGCGATGCGACCCATGCCCACGAGCCGTCCTTGCGACGGAAGCGATATTCGTTCACCCAACCCGACGCGGCGCTGTTCAGCGCGGAGGCCGTGACCGCCTCGACGCGTTCGAGATCATCGGGATGCACGTGCTGGCGCCACCAACCGATGTGGTGCCCCACTTCGTCGCGGCGGTAACCGAAGATCGACTCGAGGTTGCCGTCCCACTCGAGCGCGTCGGTGCGAAGATCTCTCTGCCATACGGCCTCGAACGCGATGCGTGCGAGCAGAACGTCGCGCCTCTCGCGAAGGATCGTCGCCATGAAGGTAGTGTCGAGCCGACATGCCTCGCCTGTCCAGTGACGTTCCGCAACGTTAGCCGCCGCAGGTGACGATTTGCCTTCAAAATGGCAGGATCATGTCGGAGCTCCGGCCATGATCAGGATCGCGATTGCCGATGACCACGCCATCGTGCGCAAAGGCCTTCGCCAGATCCTCGCCGAGACGCCCGATCTCGCGGTCACCGGCGAAGCCGCCTCGGCCGACGAGCTGCTGACGCTGCTGCGCAAGCAACCCTTCGACGTCGTCGTGCTCGACCTCTCCCTCGGCTCCCGCGACGGCATCGAGCTCCTGAAGATCATCAAGAGCGAGTTCCCGCGGCTGCACGTGCTCATCCTGAGCATGCATGCCGAGGATTTGTTCGCGGTGCGGGCGTTGCGGGCGGGCGCGCGCGGATACATTCAGAAGGAAGGCGCGCCGGAGGAACTCGTGTTGGCGATCCGCCGCATCGCAGAGGGACGCATTTACATGAGCCCCGCGATGGCGGAGTGGATCGCGAGTGAAGTCACGCGCGGCCCCGATCGCCTTCCCCACGAGCGCCTCAGCGATCGTGAGCTCGAGATCTTCCGCCACCTCGGCGCCGGCCGCACGGTCACCGACATCGCGCGCTCGATCAACCTCAGCGTGAAGACCGTGAGCACCCACCGCACGCGCATCCTCGAGAAAACCGGACTGCGCGACAACTCCGAGATCGTTCAGTACGTCAACGCGCATCACCTCCAGTAATCCCCACCTTTCGATTCGGAATTTGTCTGATAGCGCGTTCAGACCGCATCGTGCATTTTGCGGACGTGCTGGTGCGAGTGTGGCGTTAGTCAGCGCGAGGCCCCGGATATGTCCCGCAACGAATCTCTCCACCGTTCCCTCGCCGAGCTCCTGGAAGTTGCACGTGCTGTCTGCGGTGTCCGTTCGGGCGTCGCGCGTCTCATCGATGAAGAACCGATCGTGACCGGTGCGCCGGTTCCGAACGAGCTCGAGAAGCGACTCTCGGAACGCGTCGCCGCACTCTCTGTGCCGTTCGCGAGCTTCACCGAGGAGTGGTCGCGCGACGTGCGGTTTTACGCGGCGGCGAAACTCGTCGATTCCAACGGGCGCTTTCGCGGCACGGTCGCGCTGCTCGATGACCGCAGGCGCGCGCTGTCGACGGAACACGAACGCGTGCTGAAGATGATCGCCGGCCACCTGTCGCGCGAGCTCGAGCGCGCGGACGCCGGCGAAGAGTACTTCCGCGCGCTCACCGATCATCTGACCGACGTCATCGCCATCGTCACGCGCGAGGAAGTGCTGACGTACGTGAGTCCATCCGTATTGCGTGTCCTTGGCGTAGAGCCGGAAGAGCAAGTGGGACGGCGTCTGTCGGACGCGCTGCGCGTGCATCCCGAGGATCGGGAGCGGCTCGCGAACGCGCTGCAGGAGTTGTCGCGCGGCGGCCGCGTCGATTGCGTCGAGTGCCGCTTCCGGCACAGCAACGGGCGCTGGCGCACGTTCGAAGTCGCGGGCAAGAACCTGCTCAACGACGACCAGATCCACGGAGTCGTCGTCAATCTCCACGACATCACGGAGCGCAAGCGGATGGAGCACGAGCTCGCGCAACTGAGTCGCCTGACGAGTCTCGGGCGGCTGGCCGCGCAAGTCGCGCACGAGTTCAACAACGTGCTGATGGGCATTCAGCCGATCGTCGAAGTCATTCGCAGACGCAACGCGGATGACGCGGCGATGCTGCGATTCACCGACGTCATCTGTGCCTCGATCGCGCGCGGCAAACGCATCACGAGCGACATCCTCCGCTTCGGACGTCCGGCGCAACTCACGCTGCGCTCGGTCGGCGTCGAGGAGCTGTTGCGTCACGCGGCGGACGAGATCCGTCCGTCGCTGCCGAACGGCATCGTGCTCGACGTCGCGGTCGCGGAGTCGCCGATGTGCATTCACGCCGACGCGTCGCAACTCGCGCAGGTACTGGTGAACCTCGCGCTGAACGCGCGCGAGGCGATGCAGGAGCGCGGCGGCATGCTGAGCATCGCCGCGCGAAGGGCGGAGGAGGGCGAGGTCGGAAACGCGGAGCGGTTCATTCACTTCACCGTGAGCGACACCGGCGCCGGCATCTCGTCGGACGATCTGCCGTACATCTTCGAGCCGCTCTTCACGACGAAGCAGAGCGGCACCGGCCTCGGACTCTCCGTGGTGATGCAGATCGTCGCCGCGCACGGCGGACACGTTTCGGTCGAGAGCGAGGTCGGACGCGGCACGACGTTCCATCTCTTCATTCCGTCTGCCGCGCCGGACGAGAGTCGAACGGCCGCGCGGGCTGATTCGTCGCATGCGTCGCGATCGCTGCGCGTGCTGATCGTCGAGGACGAGGAGACGATCGCCGACGGTCTGCGGTGGGGACTCGAAGGCGAGGGCATGACGGTGCGCGTGGTCGGGACGGGCGCGGAGGTGCTGCCCGCGCTGTCGGAGTTCGAGCCGGATGTGGTCGTGCTCGATCTGAGCCTGCCGGACGAGGACGGGGCGAGCGTGTACGCGCGCATCGCGGCGCATCACGACGTGCCGGTGGTCTTCTCGAGCGGACACGCAACGGAGGCGGAGATGGAGCAGCTCGCGGATCCGGAGCGCGCGGCGTTCCTCACGAAGCCGTACTCGCTCGACGAACTGCTCGCAACGATGGAGCGGCTGACATGATGCGCGTACTGATCGTCGACGGTGACGTCGATGCCGCATCGCGACTGACCGCGATGTTGTCGGATGCAGGCATCGTCGCAGAAGTCGCGAACGAGACGTTCGCGGCAATCGAACGGCTCCGCGAGCAGGAGTACGCGGCGGTGGTGCTCGACCCGATGATCCGCCAGCATCTCAACGGCTACATCGTGCTGAACTTTCTCGAGCTCGAACAGCCGGAGATGCTGCCGCGCCTGTTCCTGCTGACCGGAATGTCGGAGCAGACGATTCGTCGCACCGCGCCGTCCGCGGTCGCGCGCCTGTTCCGCAAGCCGGCTTCTATCGCGAGCGCCGCGGCCGCGGTGATTCGCCTCTGCACGCGCGAGGTGCACGGATCCGTGCTGCTCGTGGAAGACGATGAGGCGACGGCCGTCGCAACGACGGAATGGCTCGAGCAGCTCGGCTACACGGTGGAGCACGCGCACAACGGCGCGGAAGCGTGCGACGTGCTGTCGAAACGCGACTTCGACGCGGTTGTCCTCGACCTCGTCCTCCCAACGATCGACGGCTTCACGCTCATCGACCAGTTCCACGACGCGCGTCCCGGCCTCCTCCGCCGCACGATCGTGACGACGGGCATGCCCGACCGCTACGTCGAAGCCATCGACCGCGCCGCCATCGGCGGCTTCATTCGCAAACCACTCGACCTCCCGCGTCTCGAGGAACTGCTGCGCCGCGTCTCCGCGCGCAGGGGGTTCGAACCGGGCGGGGAAGTGCCGATGATGGTTTGATCACTGCGACCCCCGCAGTTTCGCGAGTGCGGCCTGCGAGCTCTTGAAACTGGGATCGATCGCGAGCGCGCGCTCGTAGGCGGCGATGGCGCGGTCGCGCTGGCCGGCTTTC
>DATELS010000702.1:0-2154 GCA_035276365.1 Thermoanaerobaculia bacterium | reverse complement strand
TCGAGCGAGAACTCCATTCCGGTCGCACTCACCCGCCGAAGTTGAACACCGGCTCCTGGTACCGGTACCCCTCGGGCGCGAGGAAGTCGTCGTCGCTCATCGCCTCGGTCCGCACATTCGAGATCGTCGTCGTGATCGACTCCGTGACCACGGGTCCATCCGCGATGCGACGCGAGACGCTGACCACTTGTCGCAGCGGCAGACGATCGGGGATGCGCGCCGCGAGCGCGTCGTCGACGTCTTCGAATCCCGTCTTCGCTCCGAACTGCAGTCCCCATGGCAACGCGCGCTGCTCGATCTTCGGATCGATCTCGAATCGTGCGTCGAGCTCCACCGTCCCGTTCAATTTCTCGCCCTCGACTTCCATCACGAGCTCATACGACGCGTGCACGATGAAGGTTCTGTCGTCGACCTTCGTCTTCTTCACGCGCGGCCGCGACGCGGTCGTGCGTCCGATGCCGCGCGCCGTCGCGAGGTGGCCGCCGAGGGAGGTCATGTGGCGGACGAAGTAGGTGCGCTGCGCGTGATCGAGGACGACGATCTCCTTGCCGCCGCCGCGCGTCAGAATCGAGTACCCGGGATTGAACAGCGGATGATTTCCCTCGGTGATGTCGACGCGCGAGCGCAGCCCGTCGATCGCCATCCGTCCGCTGTACGTGTACCCCGTCACCTCGGTCGTGAAATCGAATCGCGTGGCCGCGGTTGCGGCGAGCGGTGCCAGAGTGGCAACGAGTAGCGCGCCAGACCGCAGCAGACGGAGCGCGTTCATGGGAGCCCTGATTATACTGGCCTCGTTCCGATGCACTGGAAAACGATCGCCCTCGCGATGCTGCTCGCGCAGAGCAGCTTCTTCAGCGAAGTGATGGAAGTGCGCGTCACGAACGTCGATGTCGTCGTGACGGGGAGGGATCACAAGCCCGTCTCGGGACTGAAGCTCGAAGACTTCGAGCTGTACGAAGACGGCGTGAAGAAAGAGATCACGAACTTCCTCGAGGTGCGTGAGGACGCGACACCGTCGCTCGACACGACGACCGCGACGACATCCGTGGCGCCGGCAGAGACGAAAGCACCGGAGGACATCCGCCGACGCCAGATCGTGATCTTCGTCGACAACGCCGCCGTGCAGCGCGCGCATCGCAACGCGGTGCTGCCGTTCGTCGACAAGTTCGTGAAGCAGAACGTGCGCAAAGGCGACGAGGTCGCGTTGATCACGTGGGAGCACTCGCTCAAGGCGGTGCTCGAGCCGACGACCGATTTCACGGCGATGGACGCGGCGCTCAAAACGCTCGAGCAGCAGACGTCGGCGACCGCGGGCGCGAACTACCGGCAGTTTCAGGACCAGATCCTCTTCACTATTCGCGCGTATCAGTCGTCGGGCCGGATGCCGCCGTGGGCGGAGGCGGTCGCGCAGGCGCGGCATTACGCGATGGAGGCGACGCAGACGACGCGTCAACGCGTCGAGGCGTTGAAGATCGTCGCGGCATCGATGCGCGGCGCGCCGGGACGGAAGATCCTCGTCTTCGTCACCGAGAACCTCGCGTCGAATCCGGCCGAGGCGGCGTTCGCGTACATCGACTCGATCAAAGATCAATTCGACGGCTATGACGGACCGTCGATGAATCAGGCGCACGACTTCGAGATCGAAGGACTCGTGCGCGACGTCGCGGACATCGCGAACAGCGCGGGCGTCACGCTGTATCCGATCGACGTCGGAGGCAAGTACGCGGGCTCTGACTTCTCGGATGCATCGCAGGCGCGCGTCGTCACGAGCGTCGCGACCGTGGTCACGCAGACGGCGAGCCTGACCGTCAACGGACTCGCGTCGGAGACCGGCGGCGCGGCGCTGTACGGCGCGACGAACTGGCAGCTCGCCTTCGACACCATCTCCAACGATCTCAACACCTACTACTCCCTCGGCTACCGCTCGAGCGGCGAGAAGCAGGATCGCCTGCGCCACATCGAGGTGCGCCTGAAGAACAACAAGCGCTACACGGTGCGCACGCGCACCGCGGTGATCGAGCCGTCCGCGGCGTCGGAGATGAACGACGCGGTGGCGGCGCATCTCTTCCGCGACGTCGGCGGAAACGATCTCGCGATCCGCGCGAGCGCGGGTGACGCGAAGCCTGCGGACAACGAAGCGGTGGTGATTCCGCT
>DATELS010000701.1:0-3111 GCA_035276365.1 Thermoanaerobaculia bacterium | reverse complement strand
CGTTTGCGAGACTCGCGTCCGCGCGGACTCTCGAGGAGATGCTCCCCGCGTACGAGTCGCTGCTCGTCGAGGTGAACCGCTACGACGCGCTGCTCACGCTGCAGTACGCGACCGACACGACGAACACCGCCGCGCGCGACGCGAGTCGCGCGCTCGACGCGCGATTCACCGCCGCCGAGGAAAGGCTGCGGCGGTCGATCGCCGCGACGCGCGATGCGAAGGACGATCCGGCGCTCCGTCCGTACGCGTACTTTCTGCGCACCACGCGCGACCTCACGCCGAAGCCCGCGTCATGCGACACCGCGTCGCGCGAAGACTGGCAGAGCGACCTGCGCGATCTCGTGAAGACGAATCGCGACGTCGTCGCCTTCGCGCTGCTGCATTTGGCGAAAGCGCGCAACGACGCCGCCCGCGCAAGAGGCTTCCCGGACGCGGTGACCGAGGCGTACGCGAAGAGCGGCTGGACGCGCGCGCAGGTCGATGCGCTACTGGAAAAAATCGCGAGTTATGGCCCGTTTCAACCTCTGCCCGTCGAGCGCGGCAAGGTGAGCAGCCCCCAACTCACCATCGAAGAAGCAAGCACGCTCCTCCTCGACGTGCTCCGACCGCTCGGCCCGAAGTACACCACCGAGCTCGCGAAACTCCTCGACCCCGCATCGCGACGCCTCGACATCCTCCCCGGCCCTCACCGCCGCCGCGGCGGCTTCTCCCTCGGCTTCGTCGGCATGGACAGCGTCTTCTACACCGCCGGGTTCACGGGCACGTACAACGACCTGCGCGTGCTCACGCACGAGTCGACGCACGCGATGCAGCGGCAGCTCGAGTCGAAGCGCGGCGTGCGTCCCGTCTACGCGGACGGACCGAAGTACCTCTTCGAGGCGACCGCGATCTTCAACGAGCTCCTCCTTCCGGACGCGCTCGCGAAACGCGCAAACGATCCGCAACTGCGCGCGTTCTATCTCGAGCAGTTCCTGACCGGCAAAGGCATCGCCATTGTCTTCATCGCCGCGGCGGAGGCGGCGCTCGAGCAGGCGGTGTACGACGGCGTCGCGCGCGGCGAGTTGCACGGCGCGGACGATCTCGACGCGCTCACCCTTCGCGTGATGGGTCGCTTCGTCCCGCCGGTGGCGACGAAGTGGATGGACATCAACCTGATGTACGAGGACCCGTTCTACGACATCAACTACATGTGGGCGGGACTCGTCGCGCTGAACGCGTTCGCGAAGTACGAGCGCGATCCCGCGGCGACCGCGCGCGGCTACGTCGCGCTGCTGGAGAACGGCTTCGATCGTCCGCCCGACGCGCTCCTCCGCGACTTCCTCGGCATCGACGTGTACGCGCCGTCGTTCGTCGACGACGCGATCGCCGCGGCGCAGACGCGCATCGATGAGCTGAAGAAATTGCGCTAGGGACGGCGGCGTCCGCGGCTTTGATTTCCGCCCGGGCGCGCACCCGATGACGGACGCGATCCTTGCGGTCGCGGCGCCTGCGGACGTTGTCCTTGTGGTCGCGGCGCTTGTGGCCGCGGCGCGGGCGCCCCCGCGCGCTGCACGTTCGCCGCCTTCCGCTCCGCCTTCGCCTTCGCGCGCGCACGCTCCTCCGCCTTGCGCGCGCGGATCGCGGCGATGCGCTCCTGAATCGGAATCTCCAGCCGCTCCGCGGGCCGCTGCTTGTAGTCGAAGTCGGGCACCGTCACGCGCGGCAGACGCTTGCCGATCGCGCGCTCGATCGCGCGCAGATCGTTCTCCTCATCCGGCGCGACGAACGTGATCGCGTCGCCGGTCATCTCCGCACGCGCCGTCCGTCCCACGCGATGGATGTAATCCTCGGGCAGATTCGGCACGTCGAAGTTGACGACATGCGACAGCGCCTCGACGTCGATGCCGCGCGCGGCGATGTCGGTCGCGACGAGGATCCGATACTTCCCCGTCTTGAATCCCGCCAGCGCCTCGGTGCGCTGCAGTTGGCTGCGGTTGCCGTGAATGCGCGCGACCTGCACGCCGCGGCGCTCGAGCTGTTCGAATACGCGATTCGCGCGATGCTTCGTGCGCGTGAACACGATCGCGCTGCGAATCTCGCCGCGCGTCAGGAGCGTGTCGAGCAGCAGCAGCTTCAGCTCCTGCGCGACCGGGAACACCGACTGCGTGATGCCCGTCGCCGGCGCGGCCTTGCGCTCGATCGAGATCATCGCCGGATTCTTCAGCATCTCGCGCGAGAGCTCGACGATCGGCGCGGGCATTGTCGCGGAGAAGAACAGCGTCTGCCGTTTCTGCGGGACGTGTTTCAGCACGCGGCGAATGTCGGGGAGGAAGCCCATGTCGAGCATGCGATCGGCTTCGTCGAGGACGAGGATCTCCAGGCCGTCGAGTCGCGCGTAGCCGTGTTGAAAGTGATCGAGGAGACGCCCCGGCGTCGCGACGATGACGTCGACGCCGCTGCGAAACGCGTGCTCCTGCGGACCCATGCCGACGCCGCCGTACACCGCCGCGCCGGAGAGCGGCGTGTGCACCGCGAGGTCGCGCAGGTGCTCGTCGATCTGCGCGGCGAGCTCGCGCGTCGGCGTGATGATGAGCGCGCGCGTCGTACCGCCCTTCTTGCCCATGAGGCGATGAAGAATCGGAAGAAGGAACGCGGCGGTCTTGCCGCTGCCCGTGGCCGCGGCGGCGAGCACGTCTTTCCCCGCGATCGCCGGAGGGATCGCATCGCTTTGAATCGGTGTGGGGCGCGTGAAGCCGAGCTCTTTGATTCCGCGCAGCAGGTCAGGGTGAAGTCCGAACGAAGTAAACGGCATGAAGCCGGATCGTCTCACAGAAAGTGTCGCGCGGCGTGCACGCACTTCGCGAGCGCTTCCGGCTTCGCATCGAGCGCGTCGTTGTACATCGTCAGGATGAGCCGCGGATCGCGCATCGCTCGGAAGACGCCGTCTTTGCCGAACGCGATGTAGATCGCGCCGAAGAGATCGGAGCCGAGGACGTAGGCGCGGCCGATGGAGCCGCTGAGCCAGTACTCGCGCAGCTCGCGATCGAACGCCTCGTCCGTGAGGATGCCGGTGAGCGCCGACTCCAGCGAGGCGTGGAGATGCTTCAGCATCTCGGGTTCCTCCGCGACGCG
>DATELS010000700.1:0-2087 GCA_035276365.1 Thermoanaerobaculia bacterium | reverse complement strand
GCTCATCGGCATGGGCTCGCGCGTCCTCGACGGCGCGGTCGTCGGCGAGCTCGCGCTCGTCGGCGCCGGCGCGCTGGTGCCCGAGGGGATGAAGGTGCCGGCGAGGTCGCTGGTGGTGGGAGTGCCGGCGCGCGTCATTCGCAAGCTCGACGAGAACGAGCTCGCGCGGCTCGAAGAGTCGTGGAAGAACTACGTCGACTACAAGGAACGGTACCTCGCATCCGCATGACACGCACGCACGCCGGCAGCCTTCGCAAAGAGAATCAGAATCAGACCGTTCTGCTGAACGGTTGGGTGCAGAAGCGCCGTGATTTTGGCGACTTGATCTTCATCGACCTGCGCGATCGCAGCGGAGTCGTGCAGGTGGTCGTCGATCGCGGACGCGGCGCGTCGGATGAAACGGTCACGCGCGCGAAGGAGCTGCGGTCCGAGTTCGTCGTGCGCATCGAAGGCAACGTCGTCGAGCGCGCGGACGCGCAGAAGAATGCGAAGCTCGCGACGGGCGACGTGGAAGTCGTCGCAACCGCGATCGAGATTCTCAATCGCGCGGACACCACGCCGTTCCCGATCGACGACGACACCGACGCCGCGGAAGAGCTGCGCCTGCAGTATCGCTATCTCGACATCCGCCGTCCGACGCTGACGCGCAACCTGCTGCTCCGACACAAACTCGTCTTCGGTACGCGCAACTACTTCGACCGCCTCGGCTTTCTCGAAGTCGAAACGCCGATTCTCACGAAGTCGACGCCGGAGGGGGCGCGCGATTACCTCGTGCCGAGTCGCGTGCACAAGGGGCAGTTCTACGCGTTGCCGCAGTCGCCGCAGATCTTCAAGCAGTTGTGCATGGTCGCGGGCCTCGAGCGCTACTTTCAAATCGCGCGCTGCTTCCGTGACGAGGACCTCCGTCGCGATCGCCAACCCGAGTTCACGCAGATCGACGTCGAGGCGTCGTTCATCGACGAGGAGTTCATCTACTCGTTGATTGAGGGGCTGTTCGCGGAGATCTTCCCGATCGCGAACATCCCGGTCACGACGCCGTTCCCGCGCATGACGTGGCAGGAGGCGATGGATCGCTTCGGCATCGATCGTCCGGACACGCGCTTCGGGATGGAGCTGATCGACATCAGCGAGGTGGCGAAGTCGATCGCCTTTGATCCGTTCCAGTCCGCGGCAACGATTCGCGCGATCGTCGTACCCGGCGGCGCATCGTTCTCGCGCAAGCGGATCGACGAGCTGACGGAAGAGGCGAAGAAGTTCGGCGCGAGCGGCCTGGTGTGGATGAAGTTCGACGCGCAGCGCGGCGCATCGATCAAGAAGTTTCTCGATGACGCGTCGTTCGATGCGCTGCGCAATGCGCTGCGCGCGAATGAGAACGATCTCGCGCTGATCGTCGCGGGGAAGAACACGACGGTGTGGGACGTGCTCGCGAATCTGCGGCTGAAGCTCGGACGCGAGGAGAAGCTGATCCCGCCCGAGACGTGGCACTTCCTCTGGGTGACGGATTTTCCGGTGTACGAGTGGGACGAGGAGTCGGGGCGCTACTTTGCGCGACACCATCCGTTCACGTCGCCGCGACCGGAGCATCTCGATTTGTTGGAAACGAATCCCGGCGCCGCGCTCGCGCGCGCGTACGACGTGGTGCTGAACGGTCTCGAGCTCGGCGGCGGCTCGATCCGCATCAATCAGCCGGAGGTGCAGGAGCGGATGTTCCGCGCCCTCGGCATCAGCGAGGAGGACGCGCGCGCGCGCTTCGGCTTCCTCATCGACGCCTTCCGCTACGGCGCCCCTCCCCACGGCGGCATCGCGCTCGGCGTCGACCGCATCGCCATGCTCATGTCGCGCGCGGAGTCCCTCCGCGACGTCATCGCGTTCCCGAAAACCGCCCGCGCCCAAGACCTCATGTGCGACGCCCCGAGCGAAGTCGATACGAAGCAACTCGACGAGCTGGGGGTGGGGGTGAAGAGGGTGGGGGGATAGGGACAGTTGTGGTCGCCCGCGTTTATCTGGAAACGACCGTCATCAGCTACCTCGTCGGCTGGCTCAATCAACGAGATTTATACGTCGCGGCACAACAGGAATTCACTCGC
>DATELS010000699.1:0-5217 GCA_035276365.1 Thermoanaerobaculia bacterium | reverse complement strand
CGCCGAGACGTTGCCCATGTTCGTGCAAGGCGGCGTCACCGGCGTGATGTTCGCGTTCGGCGCCGGCGGCACGATGCAGTCCGTGGTCGGCGGCTCGACGGTGAGTGCGCCGGTCGCCGTGTCCGTGCACGTCGACTGCACGTTGAGATAGGTCACATCGAGATCGATCGGAACCTGACGCGTGCCGGCGACTCCGGCCAGCGTACAAGCCTGGTTCGCGAACGTGAAGTTTGTCGGCAGCGTGACCGTGAACGTCGTCGTGCCGTTGCTGTTCGTCGTCGATCCGGTGATGAACACCGTGCGATCGCCGATGGTGATGCGGTTCGTGCCGGGCAGCGCATTCGCCACAACGACGTCGACCGATTCACCCGCAAGCGTCGGCGGGCCGTTGACGTCGATCACCGAGACGATCGCCGGCTTCGGCACGCGGAACAGGAACTGCGGACCGTCCGCCGTATCGCCGTTCACGATGTTCGTGACCGTCGTCGGACCGCCCTGATCGGAGCAGCCCGTGATGGAGATACCACTTGTCAGCGCGATGATCCGCGTGCCGCTGACCGAGATCGGCCGCGCCGCGATGCCGCCGATGACGACGGCGACCGGCTCCACGAAGCCCGTGCCGTCGATCTGCACGCGCGTACCGCCCGTGAAGATGCCCTCGGTCGGACCCATCGCCGTGATCTGCACGGCGTTCTTGTAGCTGAAGCCCTGCGTCAACACGACCGACGTCGCGGAGTTGATGTTGCGCACCGTGATGTCGACCGGACCCGTGAACGCGCCGGAGCCGTTCGAGGTCGTGTCGCGCGCGGGCGGTGACTCGACGAGAATCTCGGAGAAGTTCACGGTGATCACGCGCGCCTCGGCCGTGCCGAAGAGCACCTGCACCGGCGCCTGGAAACCGTCGCCGATGATCGTCACGCGCGTGCTGCCCGTGACCGGACCCGAGTTCGGTGTCGCCGTCGACACGCGCGGAGTCAGAGACTCGTTGCGGAACGTGAATGCGCTCGTGCGCGTCACGCGCTGCTCGCGCGGCGTGCCCGCCTCGGTGATCACGATGACGTCGGAGATGAACTGCTGTCCCGCGCCGACGTTGACCGCCGGCGTGACGACGTCGATCGTCGTATCCGTCGAGTTCACGACGAACCCTTCGACCGGTGAAACGCCGCCGTTCGTGAAGAACACGCGCAGCGGAACCTTGAAGTTCGTGCCTGTGATGCGAATCGTCTGGCCGCCCGCGGGACGGCCGATCGTCGGCGAGACCGAGGAGATCGTCGGAGCCGTGCCGGGCGGCGGAGTCACGACCGGCTTCTCGCGGAACGTGACGCCGATGGTGCGCGAGACGTTGTTGACCGTCGCGCGAACGGTGACCGCGCCGATCGTGCTCTTCGACAAACGCACAGTCGCGACGCCGTTCGTCGTCGTCTTCACCGTTTCCTTGAGGTTCGCGGTGTCGTCGAAGATGCCATCCGTCGTTTCGAACTCGACGGCCGTGCCGTTCGGGACGGCCTGATTGTTCTGCGTTGCCGTCGCGGTGATGATCACCGTCGAGTCGATCAGCGGATCCGTGCTCGACGTCGTCAGCGTGAGGTTGACGCCCGTCGGCGGTGTCGTGCCTCCGGGAGGATTGCCTCCGCCGGTCGGCGGCGCCGTCGGCGACTCGCCTTTGCATGCGCTGAACAGAGCGACGATCGCGGCGGCCGCGATCCAGGACTTCCGTTCTCTCATCGTTCTCATGTCAGAACCCCCGTGTACGCTCCGGCGAGGACGCCGATCAGCGGCACCCTCCACAGTTGAAGCAGAAGTCGACCTGGAACGCGGTCGAGTCCGAAACATTGTCGCCGCCGAGGGTCTCGCCGAAGACTTCGACGATCACCTCGAGCTTCACGACTCCGCGTCCCGTCTCCGGATCGCGTCCGCCGTTCTGCGGCAGCAGCGCGGCGAACGGCGCCTGGTTCAGCGCGTCCGGCTCGAAGACGATGAGGCTCGAGAGTCCCGTGGTCGTGCCGATCGCGACGAGCGTGTCGGTCGAGCGCACGAACGAAGGAGGCACCTGCGTGCCTCCGTCGACGCGGCGGTACGAGACGCGATAGCGATTGACGCGAACCGACGTCAGGCTGCTCGTCGTCGACGAGTCGTTCTTCGGAACGATGATCATCGAGATCGTGCCGATCGTCGTCGCGCAGCCCGTCGCGTTCGACTGCAGGTCGACCTGATGCAGATTCTGCGTCGTCGACAGCACGAGGTCGACGGGAGCGGCGTTGTTCGTGAGCTCGTTGCTACAGCTCAGGTTCGCGAGCGCGAAGATCGCAGCCACCGCGATCATCGAACGTTTTCTCATGGCTCTTCGCATTGCATTGTGCATGGGGCCCCTCCCTCTCATCATCCCCTCACGATTCGCGGCGTGATGAAGATGAGCAGCTCGTCGTGCTGCGTGCTGATGGCGTGTGAACGGAACAGCGCACCGATCACCGGAATGTTGTGGACGAATGGCACGCGCGACTGCGCGTTGTTGTCACGAGTGGTGAAGATGCCGGCGATGACCGCCGTCCCGCCGTCGCGCACCATGAGGCGCGTGTGCGCCTGGCGCGTCGTGAGCGGCGTGCCCGCCGATCCGATGATGACCAGACCTTCCGCCGGCTCGTTCTTCTGCAGCGCGATGTCCATGATGATCGTGCCGGCCTGCGTGATCTGCGGGGTCACGCTGAGACGCAGCGTCGCGTCGAGGTACTGAATGGTCGTCGTGAAGTTGATGCGCGTCTGATACGGGATCTGGAAGCCGCTCTGGATGTCGGCGGCCGTGTTGTCCTGCGTCGTCACGCGCGGCGCGGAGATGACCTTGATGTAGCCCTCGCTCTCCGCCGCGAGCAGCGCGAGGTCGAGGTTGAAGGTGCCGAGGATGTCGAAGAGGTGGAGATCGATGAGAGGACGGCCGAGGCCGAACTCGAACGGACCGCCGGTGAAGCCGATGCGATTCGGGAACACGAGTCCGGTGCCCGTGCCGAGCGCCGGATCGAGATCGCCGCCGAAGCCCCACGTCACGCCCCACTGCTGCTGGAACTGGCGCTGCGTCTCCACGATGCGCGCCTCGATCATCACCTGGCGCGTCGGGATGTCGACCGTCGCGATGAGGTTCTGCATCGTGCGTAGGAACTCGGGGATCTCCGAGATGATGAGCTGATTCGTGCGCGTGTCGATGAGGATGCGCGCGCGCGGCGAGGCGATGTCCTTCAACAGACTCGCGACTTCCGAGGCGCGCGCGTAGGAGAGCTGCACGCCGAGCGTCGTCAACTGCACATTGAGACGCTCTTCCTCCGCGAGGCGGCGCTTCGCCGACGTCTCCGCCGCAATGCGCTCGACCGTGCCGATGCGCATCACGTTGCCTTCGAGCGTGAACGTGAGTCCGTTCTGGCGCAGGATGAGATCGAGCGCCTGATCCCACGGCACGTCCGTGAAGTCGACGGTGACCGAGCCGGTGACTCCCGGATCGATCGCCATGTTGAGACCCGTCAGATCCGAGAACGTGCGCAGCACGTCCTTCAGGTCCGCGTCCTTGAGATTCATGGAAACGGGATCGCCGTTGAAGACGCGCTGGTCCGCGCTCAACGTGCGCGTGCCGCTGCCTCCGGTGAGCGACTGCCCCGCGGGCATCGTCGCGACGGGCTGCGTCTGCTGCTGCGCGTCGCTGAACACGTCTTCCTGCGTCGTCGCGGGACGCGTCGGCGTCGGAGCCTGATCCGGAGCGGGCGCGCTGATCACCGAGCGCGCGCCCTTCGACGCGGGCTCGCGACGCGCGGGCTTCGGCATGTCCCACTTCTGCGCATTCTCCGCGACGGTCGGAACCTGCGACGGAATGTCGGCCGGAGCCGTCATCACCATCGGCTTCTGCGCCGGCGGCTTCGCCTCGGAGATCTGCACCGGCGCGGGCTTGGACTCGCGCGGCTGCGGCGCGGCAGGCGCCTTCGACGCGACCGCGCTCGCGCCGAACGCGATGCGCAGCTCATCGCCGACCGCGGCGATGTCGTACTCGGATTTCTGCGAGAGATCGACGACGACGCGCGCGACGGTCGGCTGGAACTGCGCGACGCGCACGCGCTTCACGACGTCGTCGGCAACGTCGATGCTGTTCTTCGCGACGTTGTTCTTCACGCCTTCGAGATCGATGACGAGGCGCGACGGCGCCTCGAGACGGAACGCTTTGTAGGTGAGCTTGCCGTCGCCCGCGATGCGAACTTCGACGTTGCCGCCGTTCGTCTTCGCGTCGATGCGCTTCACGGAACGCGCGCGCGGAAGCGCGGCGTCGTTCATGACGGTCGCGGGCGCTTCGACAGTCGCCGGCGTTTCCTGGAGCGTTTCGACAATCGGCTCGGCGACGTGTTCGACGACGGGCTCGGGGATCACTTCGACGGACGGCGCGTATGCGGCTTCCGTGGTCGCGGTCTGCGCGGGCGTTGGCTCGGGCGCGGCGGGCGTCACGGCCGGGAGCACTTCCTCGGTCGCGTGAGCGGTCTCGATGGGGATGGCGGTCGCCGGGATGGTGATGACGACGGCTTTCTCGATGGCGGCGACTTCGGGGATGAGCGAGTCGGCGAGGCGGAACGTCACGCGCGTCAGCGTGCTGCCCATCTCCGTGACCTGCTCGGCGACGCTGGATTTGACGGCGGGAGGAAGCGTCTGCGGGACAGCAACGCCGGCGTCGCGCGTGGTGCCGGTGAGATCGACGACGAAGACGCCCGGCGCGGGACTGTAGGAGGTATACGCGGGCGCTCCGCTCGTCCGGAGCAATACGCGCGAGCCCTCGGTCTCCACGGCGCTCAGCGCGATCGTCGGCGCGGTCACGGCCTCGGCAGGTTTGGTCTCGGCCGCCTTGTTGCGCGATCCGAACAAACCGGCGTCGGCGCTGCTCGTCGCGACGAGGAGCACGCTGGCAATCAGCAGGATTCGCTTGGCTCTTTTCATACTTCGCACGTTCACCATCTCGCCCTCCACTCGCAGCCCCTTATCCGGCGTCCCGCTCTGCTGCACCCGTCACCTCTTTGCCGTTGACGGCGCCAGATCCTTCACGACTTCCCGATATCGTTCGATGCGAGTCGGATCGTTGACTTCCTGCCGGAACACCACGGACGTCGACGTAATGCGGATCACTTCGCCGTCGGCCGCCTTGTCCCCGACGCGGATGTTGTATCCCTTGTTGTCCGGGCCGGTGATCATCCCCACCAT
>DATELS010000698.1:0-2487 GCA_035276365.1 Thermoanaerobaculia bacterium | reverse complement strand
CGTCAATGCATGCGGCACCGGCTCGCCGTCGCGAAAGGGAATCGCGCTCGGCGCGAGCGTGGTCCACGAGTGCGGACCATCGACGATCGCATGACCGCCGCGCCACGGCTTCTCCGTCGACGCTTTGCGTCCCGCGTGCGCGAGCTGAATGCCGGCGATCGAGCCTTGCGCGTGAATGAACTCGACGATCGGGCGAAACGCATTCGCATGCGCCTCCGACCAGATGCCGCTGTCCCAGGCGGTGATGCGGCCTTCGGGCGAAACGCCGCTCGCTTCGACGATCACCAGTCCCGCGCCACCGACCGCGCGGCTGCCGAGATGCACGAGATGCCAGTCGTTGGGCAGGCCGTCGTCGCTCGAGTACTGGCACATCGGCGAGACGAAGATGCGATTCGGAAACGTGATCGAGCGGATCGTGTAGGGCGTGAACAGACGTGACGTCATCACGCGATCACAGGTGCTCGTTCAATGCCCGCAGCCGTTCCTGCGCGTCCGCGGAGCCGGGACTGATCGACAGCGCGAGCTCGAGCTCCGCGGCGGCGTCGCGATAGCGCTTCTCCACGCTCAGCACGTGGCCGCGGCAGACGTGACTCTCCGCGAGATGCGGCGCGAGGTCGACCGCGCGCCGGCTTGCCGCGTCCGCGCGCGCAAGCATCTCCGCGTCGTCCTTCGTCTTCGCGATGTCCGCGAGCGCGTCCGCGAGTCCGGCGTATGCAGGCGCGTACTCGCCGTCGAATTCGAGGGCGATCTCGAACATCCCCACCGCCGCTTCCAGCGCCGCCGTCGTCTTGTGGCTGAGGTACGTGCGTCCCTTGAGATAGAACTCGTACGCGTCCAGCCGCACCGGCGTCGACTTGATCGCGTTGCGGTTGCGCTCCGACAAAACGCCGAGGAGCACGCGCGCCGTGTTCTCGGCGATCTCCTCCTGCAGCGCGAAGATGTCGCCAACCGTGCGGTCGTACTTCTCGGACCAGATGTGGTGTCCGCTGCGCACGTCGACGAGGTGCACGCTGATGCGCAGCCGCTCGCCGTCCTTGCGCACACTGCCGCGCAGCACGTGATCGACGTCGAGCTTCTGCCCGACGTCGCGCAGATCGCCGTCCGCGCGATGATCGAACGCCGTCGCGCGCGACACGACACGCAGCTCCGCGATCCTCGTCAGCGTGTTGATCAACTCCTCCGCGATGCCGTCGCAGAAGTGACCCTGATCATGCGCGGGACTGAGATCGGTGAACGGGAGCACCGCGATCGACTTGCGCCGCGCGGGCGGCGCCGGCTGCGGTGCGGGCGCTGACGGTTCCGCGGACGGACGATCGTCATCGACAGTGACTTCGCCCACGAAGCGAAAGCCGCGGCCGTACACCGTGCGGATCCAACGCGCGTCGGCTGGGGAGTCGCCGAGGGCGCGGCGGGCGTCGCGGATGGTGGTGGTGAGCGCGGACTCGGAGACGTGCACGTCGCGCCAGATCGAGTCGTGCAGCTCCTCTTTCGGCACGACGCGCTCGCGCTGTTCGATGAGGTAGTTCAGCACCTCGAGAACGCGCGGCTCCGTCTTCACTACCTCGCCGGAGCGGCGAAGCTCGTATCGATCGAGATCCAGCTCGAACTCACCAAAACGGAACATAGGACCGGGTGACTGGGTGTATCCGCACGCTTTCCCCACATTCTCGCTCGGATTCGGGGCAGGCGAGGTTCTAGATTTCGTGAAACCGGTTACACGCCGACCAAAACGGGAGCCACATGTCCACCATGATCGATTCCACCCCAAGCGCTGACGTTTACGCGGGACGCATCGCACGCACCCTCAACAGCGGATTCATCGCGCTGATGATCAGCGTCGGACACCGCACCGGTCTCTTCGACGTCATGGCGGCGCTGCCACCATCGACGAGCGCCGAGATCGCGGCGGCGGCCGGACTCACGGAGCGCTACGTGCGCGAGTGGCTCGCGGCGATGACGAGCGCGCACATCGTCGACTACGACGGCCGCACCGGCACGTTCTTCCTGCACATCGAGTACGCGGCGGTGCTCTCGCGCGCCGCGGGCGCGGACAGCCTCGCGCCGGCCGCGCAGATCCTCGCGCTCGTCGCGTCGGTGGAAGACCTCGTCGTCGCGGGATTTCGCAGCGGCGGCGGTGTGACGGCCGAGGCGTACGACGAGTTGAATGCGCTGGTGGCGGATGAGAAGCGGCGCTTCGTCGACGAGTCGTACATCGAGGCGCTCGTCGAGCTGATCCCCGGCATGGCCGCGCGACTCACGCATGGCGCGGTGGTGCTCGACGCGGGATGTGGCGACGGCGCGGTCGTGAATCAGATGGCGCGCATGTTCCCGCGCTCGGTGTTCCGCGGCTATGACATTTCCGAGGATGCGATTCAGCGGGCGAGGGACGCGGCGGCGGAGGCGGAGCTGGCGAACGTCGACTTCCTCCGCGGCGACGCGGCCACGCTCGACGAGACGCGCGCGTACGACCTCGTGCTCGCGCTCGAG
>DATELS010000697.1:0-6753 GCA_035276365.1 Thermoanaerobaculia bacterium | reverse complement strand
TTTCGACCGCGCCGCGATCGATGCGCGTGGCGCGCAGGCTCGCGGCCGCGGGGAGCATGTCCACGCGGATGTCCTGGCGGCGCAGCATGTCGATCAGCTCATCGAAGTTCGGCGAGCCGGGAAGGATCAGGAACGTGTTCTTGCCCGCGTCGATCTGCGCGCGCGCGGCGGCATGCGTGTAGCGGAGGAGTTGCTCGCGATTCTGCGCGGCGGTGCGCACGGTGGCGATGGCGGTGGTGTAGTGGCGCAGCGCGCGGTCGGCCAGGGTGAGAATGGTGCCGTCCTCGCGCTCGACCGCCGTCCCTCCCCTGCCGCCGCCCGCGACTTCGTAGGTCATGCCGATTGCGCCGTGCAGCGACGGCCAGGAGTCGCCGTAGCCGGGATAGAAGAGGTCGAAGCGCTCGGCGACGAAGAACGGCCAGCCGCGCTTCGAGAACTCCGCGGCGTTCGCGCGACCGAATACATCCAGCCACTTCTCGACTTCGGCGGGGAGATGCGCGTTGATCGGCTTCGCGTCGGGCGGAAAAAAGTACGACGACTGGTAGCTCATCTCATGAAAGTCGACGAAGACCTGCGGATTCCACTCTTTGTAGGCCGCGACGCGCGCCTGCGTCTCGCGCTGCGACATCCACGTCCAGTCGCGATTCATATCGATGAGGTAATGGTTGTAGCGTCCGCCCGGCCACGGCTCCTGATGCTCGAACGACTCCGGCTTCGGGTTCGGCGTCACGCCGGTCGTGCGGCGGAACCACTCCGTGTAGCGTTCGCGCCCGTCCGGATTCTCGAGCGGATCGATGATGACGACGAGGTCATCGAGGAGCGCGGTGTACGCCGGATCGGTGAGCAGCGTGTGCGCGACCATCATCGACGACTCGGCCGACGACGACTCGTTGCCGTGGATTCCGAACGCGAGCCAGACCGCGGCGGGCGTCGACTGCACGAGCGACTCGACGTCGCCGTCTCCGTTCGCCAGCGTCGCGAGGTTGCGCTGCACGGCGTCGAGGCGCGCGCGGTTCTTCGCGGAGGTGATCGTCGCCAGGACGAGCGGGCGATGCTCGTACGTCTCGCCGATCGTGCGCATGGTGATGAGGTCCGAGCGCTTCGTGAGCTCGGCGAAGTAGTCGAGGATGCGCTGGTGCGACGTGAACCGCTCGCCGATCGGGTAGCCGAGGAATTGCTGGGGCGAGGGGAGTTGGGCGTGGAGGGCTGCGGTCAGGATGAGCGCGAGAATCAGTGCGGCGCGTCGAAACATGGCCGCGGAGTTTATCGCTACTCCACCGCCACCTCGTCCTCGACCTGCACTCCCGACTTCGCGTGAATCCCCAGCCTTTTCATCATCTCGTTCAGCGTCGACGGCTTCACCTGCAGCAGCTCCGCGGCGCGTTTCTGCACGCCGTTCGCGAGCTCGAGGGACTGCAGGATCATCGTGCGCTCGTAGTTCGAGACCGCGTCCTTGAGCGAGATGCCGTCCTGCGGGACGACCATCGCCGGCTGATCGGTGCGCATCGGGAAGCGCAGGTAGTCGGGCAGCAGCTCCGGCGTGATGCGATCGCCCGTGCAGAGCACGACCGCGCGCTCGATCGTGTTCTCCAGCTCGCGCACGTTGCCCGGCCACGGGTGATCCATGAGGATGCGCATCGCGTCCGGCGTCACCTCGCGCACCTTGCGCTTGTTCTCCTCCGAGTACTTCTGCAGGAAGTGCTGCACGAGCAGAGGAATGTCTTCGCGGCGGCGGCGGAGCGGCGGGAGTTGAATCGTGATGACGTTGAGGCGATAGAAGAGATCCTCGCGGAACTTCGACTCCGCCATCAGCTTCTGCAGGTCGGCGTTCGTCGCGGCGATGATGCGCACGTCGACCTTGACTGTTTCGACCGATCCGAGGCGCATGAACTCCTTCTCCTGGATGACGCGCAGGAGCTTCGCCTGCGTCTCCAGATTGATGTTGCCGATCGCGTCGAGGAAGATCGAGCCGCCGTCCGCGACTTCGAAGAGGCCGCGCTTCGTGGCGATCGCGCCGGTGAACGCGCCCTTCATGTGTCCGAAGAGCGAGGATTCCAGCAGCTCGGGCGGGAGCGATCCCGAGTTGACGGTCACGAACGCGTTGCGCGCGCGCGGGCTGGCGTGATGGATCGCCTTGGCCACGAGCTCCTTGCCCGTGCCGGACTCGCCGAAGATGAGAATGTTCGAGCGCGACGGCGCGGCGAGGCGGATGAGATCGAAAATCTTCCGCATCGGCTCGCTCTTGCCGATGATGTTGGCGTACGAATACTTCTCCGTCAGCTCGGCCTTGAGGCGCTCGTTCTCGGTCGAGAGGCGCCGCTGCTCGAGCGCCTTGTTGACCGTGATGACGACTTCCTCGTTCTTGAACGGCTTGGGGATGTAGTGAAACGCGCCCTGCTTCATCGCCTCGATCGCGCCGTCGATCGACGAGAACGCGGTGATGACGATGACGGGCAGCGCCGGATTGGAGATGCGAATCGCGCGCAGCGTGTCGATGCCGCTGATGCCCGGGAGCATGACGTCGAGGATGACGAGATCGACTTCTTCGGTATCGAGCGCGTTCAGCGCCTCCTCGCCGCTCGCGGCAAGCAGGACGTCAAACCCCTCGCGCCGGAGCACGGCGTCGAGAACATCTCGCAGGACTTCTTCGTCGTCGACGATGAGAATGCGCATTCGCTAAATCACATCACTCCCTTGTCCATCCTGGGCAACGTAATCGAAAACTCGGCACCTGCGCCGGGGGAGCTTTCCACCGTGATCTCGCCGTCGCTGGCGTGGAGGATGCGGCGGCTGATGGCGAGTCCGAGGCCGGTGCCGCCCTGGCCGCGCTTCGTGGTGACGAGCGGATCGAAGATGCGGCCGAGCATGTCCGGCGCGATTCCCTTGCCGTCATCCCTCACGCGCATCGTCACGCGATCTCCTTCTTCGACTACGGAGATCCAGATGTTTCCGTCGGCTGCGACCGCATCGCGCGCGTTGAGCAGGACGTTGGTCAGAACCTGCTGCAGGTCGTGAAAGTTTCCGCGCACGCGCACCGGTGCGAGCGTGAGATGCACGCCGATCCGCTTCGCCTTCAAGAGGTCTTCATGCAGCGCGACGGTCGCGGTGACGAGCTCCTCCAGGTCGACGATCTCGCGCGAGCGCGGGCGGTTCGCAATCAGGTCGAGGAGGTTGTTGACGAGGTGCGACGCGCGGAAGGACTGCTGCTCCATTTTTTTTAGGAGCTTGTATTTCGGATCGTCCTGCGCGGTCTCTGACAGCAGCAGTTGCGCATACGACGAGATGCCGGTCAGCGGCGTGTTCACCTCGTGCGCGACACCCGCCGCGAGCAGACCAAGCGATGCGAGGCGCTCCTTGTCCTGCAGCTCGCGCTCGAGGCGCACGCGATCGGTGATGTCGCCGATGACGAGCACGCGCGCGCCATCCGCGACGTCGCCCGCGGTCAGCGGACTCGCGGTCACGGTCACTTCCTTCTCCACGCCGTTGCGGTTGATGAAGTGCGTGGCCATCGTGCGCGACACGTTCTTCCGCACCTCTTCGTACGGCGGGAACAGCTCGGCAATCGATTCTTCCGACTCCTCGACGCCGACCAGCTCCCAGAACGCGCGATTCGCGGTGAGCACCGTGCCGTCGCCGGCGACGACCGCGATCGCGGAGAGCGAGGACTCGATGATGTTCTCGTTGTACTCCTTGAGCGCACGGATCTCGTCGAGCTGGCGGCGCAGGCGTCCGTAGAGTCGCGAGTTCTCGATCGCCAGCGCGACCGGCGCGGTCAACGTACCGATGAGATGGAGATCGTCGCGCGAGAGCGGCTCTTCGCCGCGGCGCGTGCCGAGGAGGAGGAGTCCCTGCAGCTCGCCGCGATTGCGCAGCGGGAAGACGTAGCGATAGCCCGCGGAGAGCAGCTTCCACGGCACGTCGCTCTGGTCGGGCAGACGCGGCTGGCTGAGCACGACCGGGCCTTCTTTCGGAATCGTGCCGAGGTCTTCGGGCGAGACGCGGCGCGGCACGCCTTCTTCGCGTTCGTAGATCAAGAGCGACGACGCCTCGCGCATGTACAGATTCATCCGCTCGATGTGCAGCGTCGCGCGCAGGCGCTCGCGCATCATCGCGATCAGCTCCTCGACGTTGTGGAACGTCGCCAGCTCCTGCGCGAAGTCGGTCATCGTGCGGCGATGCCGGTAGCTCTCGCGGTACAGGATCATCTCGATGACGGACTCGATCTTTCCTTTCACCGGAATCAACACGCCGGCGATGAGGAGTCCCGAGGTGAAGGCGAGGAAGTTGCGCTCCATCGCCGAGCGCTCTTCGATGATGCGCGAGAGGATCACGTTGACGGTCGAGAACGCGATCATGCCGAAGACGAAGGTGACGGAGTACGCGAGCACCTCCTTGATCACGACCTCGACGTCCCACAGCTTGTAGCGAAGGATCGACACCGCGAACGCGAGCGGGATGAACGCGAGCGGCAGAATCGCCAGCGTCGTCAGCACCGGACGCACGGTGCCGGCGACGAGATACGGCACGAGATAGATGATGAGGAACGGCACGAAGCCGAGGACGAGGCCGAGATAGATCCACTTGATCTGCTTCTTCCCGACCGCGGCCGCCTTCTGATACGTGAAGCCGAGAGCGACGAGAGCGAGCGTGAAGTAGACCGCGAAGTCGATCGTCTCCCAGCGGCTGATCAACTCGACCGAGCGTCGCGCGCTCGCGAGCGGCACCGCGTTCGTGAACAGCAGCAGGTCGATGTTCCACAGCGCGAGCAGAATCGGCGGCACGTACATCGCCGCGATCCATCGCCGGTCGCGAATGATCGGACGCGGGAAGAGCAGGAAGAAGTTGAGCGTGAGCGGCGGCAGGAAGATGCGCGCCAGCTCCTCGATCATCTGCAGGAGCTTGTAACTCCAGTCGATGTCGCCCGCGGGCGTGTAGACGTAGACGATGAACGAGAGCAGCGTGACGAAGTAGAAGAGGCGGCTGTCGCGCGTCTCTCCCCGGAAAAGCGTGAAGAGTCCGATGGCGAGATAGAGGAAGCCGATGAAGCTGAGGATGAGATACGGATAGTCGACCTTCAGCTCGGGCGGCCGGTACTGAATGGTCATCGGCCGTCCGTTGCGCGCGATGACCATCGGCACGCTCTCGCCGATGCGGCGCAGCGTTTTCTGCAGACCTTCGACTTCGGTCGTCGGCGTTTCGCCGATGAGCCAGATGTGATCGCCGGGACGCAGTCCCGCCGCTGCGGCGTTGCTGTCGGCGTCGACGTTGGTCACGACGACGATGCCGTTATCGCGCTGGAACGTGAAGTCGATGCGCTCGAACGAGGAGCGCTTGCGCTGGAACGAGACGAACGCACCGAGGACCACGCCCACCGTGAGGAGCGCGATCAAAAGGTTCGTCAGGACGGACTTGCGCATGAGCCGGACCGGGACATTCAATGCAGGTGCCGCGGGAAAACCGCGGCTAACCCGTTGATTCAACACGTTGAATCGTACGCCAATGCGCCGGATCGAGACGGTTGGACTACAAGCGAATGGATTTCGCCGGTCGGTTTATTGAACGGGGAACCTGCACACGTCTCTCAACAAACACACGTCGCAGTTCTCCTTGCGCGGCTTGCGGCTGCAGAGATCGAGGATGCCGAGGCGGCAGAGGGCGAAGTCGTAACGGACGGGGTCGGCGGCGTCGAAGCGCGCCAGACGCGTGGTCAACGCGCGCGCGGTTTTCCAGTCCGCGGCGTTGCGATCGTTGAGGCCGAGGAAGGTGGCGATGCGATGGACGTGCGTGTCGACCGGCATCACGAGCTTGCGCGGATCGGCGAACGTCCACAGTCCGAGGTCGGGCGCGGTGCGGCGGATCATCCAGCGCAGGTAGAGGTTCATGCGCTTGCACGCGGAGCCGTCGTTCGGCGAAGTGAGGAGGTAGCGCAGCGCGGGATCGTCGTTTGAGCCGCGCAGCGCTTCGACGAAACGCGCGAGACTCGGACCGATGTCCGCGTCGCGCGCGTCGTAACACTGCTCGAACAGCGCGCCCAGCGAGCCGTGCTTGCGGACCGCTTGCGCGATCGCTGCGAGAAACGCGATCAGCTCCGGCGTCTTGTGAAAGCGATGCGCGAAGCCCGCGAATCGCCGCGTTGCCTCGCGTTTGTCGAAGCGCGCGAGATACGCGAACGGCGACGCGCCCATCTTGTCGAGCATCGCGCCGATGTTGCTCACGATGAGACTCGCGCGTCCGTACGCGAACGCGGCGGCGATGAGGCCCGCGGTCTCCTGATCGCGCGGATCGTCGTAGCGCAGCACGAGCTGCAGCGGATCGGGCGCGATCGTGCTGACGTCGAACGTCTCGACGAGCGCGTCGAGACGCGCGCCGAGCCGCTCAGCGCTCGCGACTGGTCTGCGACGCCTCATGCCAGCGCACGCTCCGGAAGTTGCGCGGCGTGACCGCGACGATTGCGTAGGGATAGGTGATGACTTGCGCGGTCATCGCGCCGCGCGGCGGTCCGCTGACGACGGCGTCGACGACGAGCGCGTCGCCGTCGAGCGAAACGCCGCGCGTCTCGATCGCGTAGCCGGCGGTGTTGCGCATGCCGGCGAAGAGGAAGACGACCGCTTCCTTCGCGAAGTCGACACTCGGCGGCGTGCCTTCGCCGACCTGCTTTTTCCAGATCTCGCGATAGGTGGCGTCGTCGAACGCGGCGACCGCGGACGCGTTCTCGGCGTTCAGCGCGCTGCTGCCGCCGCCGATCGCGCGTAC
>DATELS010000696.1:0-6830 GCA_035276365.1 Thermoanaerobaculia bacterium | reverse complement strand
GAATCCAAGGGGTGAGCCACGCGCCCGTCCGCGCGAGAAAAGGACGGCATGCCTTTTAGAATCAAAGGATTACGTCAGGAATCGCAATCTGACCCACCGCGCGCGCGAGGATCAAGCGCTGCGCACGACGACGAACTTTGACCCATGAAGCGGGTCAACGCGTTTCGTCAGAGTAATGTGCAAGCCTCGTCGAACGAGAGACGGGGGCCGCGCGGATGGAGCGACGCCGGATCGCCGTAGCCGAGGTTGATGAGGAAGTTGGATTTGACATGGCCTTGGGGGAAGAACTCCTCGTCGCAGCCCTGACACTCGCCCGCGCCGAAGAAGATCTCGTCGAGCTTCGCGTTGTCGAAGCCGGACATGGGACCGCAGTCGAGTCCCATCGCGCGCGCGGCGAGGAGGAGGTAGGCGCCTTGCAGACTCGAGTTGCGTCGCGCGGTCACTTCGACGAGCTCGGGCGCATTCGCGAAGAGGTCGCGCATCTTCGGGTTGTGCGGGAAGAGGCGCGGCATCTTGTCGTAGAACTCGAGGTCGTACGCGACGATGACCGTCACCGGCGCCTTCATCGTCTTGTCGACGTTGCCCGCGGAGAGTGCGCGGCGCAGTCTCTCTTTTCCCTCTTGCGACCGCACGAAGACGAAGCGCGCGGGATTGGAGTTCGCGCTCGTCGGCGCCCATTTCACGACGTCGTAGAGCGCGCGCAGTTGATCGTCGGTGACGGGCTTGTCGAGCCAGCCGTTGTACGTGCGAGCTTCACGGAAGAGCTGGTCGAGCGCGGCATTGTCGATTGCGGCAGGGAGTGCGGTGTGCATGGTATGCAAGAACGGCGCGGACGTTGCTCTTTGTCCCGTTCATGAACGAGACACAACCACATTCTCTTCGGGAAACGGCGAAAGGAATCGCGGTGCGCGCGGGCGTCTTGAGCGCGGCGGCGCTGATCGTCGGCGCGTGGCTGTTCGGCCTCGCGGCGAAGGCGGCGTCGGGACTGGTGAAGGTGTTCGTCGGCGCGATTCTGCTCACGGCGGCCGGCGGCGTGATCACCTGGGAAGTGAAGAAGGCGCAGCGTCACTTCGGCGGATCGAACGCCAACACGTTGTCGAACGCCTGACCGAAGTAGAGCTCGTAGCTGTCGCGCTCGACGTAGCCCAGGTGCGGCGTGCAGAACGCGTTGTCGAGCGCGAGGAGCGGATGCGCGGCGCCGAGAATCGGCTCGTCTTCGTAGACGTCGACCGCGGCGAAGCCGGGGCGTCCCGCGCGTAGCGCGTCGACCAGCGCATCGGGCTCGATCAACTCCGCGCGGCTCGTGTTCACGAGCAGCGCGTCGCGCTTCATCGACGCGAGATGCGCGCGCGTCACGATGCCGCGCGTCTCCTTCGTCAAACGCAGGTGCAGCGAGAGCACATCGGCGCGAGTGAAAAGATCCTCCGCCGAAGACGCAACGGCGAAGCCGTCCGCCGTCGCGCGCGCGAGTGAGCCTTCCCGACCAAACGCCAGCACATGCATCCCGAACGCGCGGCCGTAGCTTGCGACGAGCGCACCGATCTTGCCGTAGCCCCAGATGCCGAGCGTGCGTCCGCGCACTGTGGTGCCGAGGGACGTCTGCCATCCGCCCGAGCGGAGGCTCGCGACCTCCTGCGGGATGCGGCGCATCGCCGCGAGCACGAGCGCCCACGTCAGCTCCGCGGGCGCGAATGGCGAGCCGGTGCCGACCTTCACCTCGACGCCGCGTCGCGCGCACGCATCGAGATCGATATGCGCCGCGCCCTTGCCCGTTTGCGAGATCAACTTCAGACGCGGGAGTCTCGCGAGCAGCGAGTCCGTGATCTGCGTCCGCTCGCGAATCAGCACGAGCGCCTCCGCGTCGCGGAAGCGCTCGGCCAATGCATCTTCGTCTTGGACCGTGTCGTTGTAGATCGTGACTTCGTGCGCCGCGAGCTTCGCGAAGCACTTCAGAGTACGGACGGCGTCCTGGTAGTCATCCGGGATCACGATCTTCATGATCCCGGATTATCGACTGCCACGGATTCAGATCAATACAGGTCGTTCTTGCCGGCGATGTCGTCGGCTTCGAGCGTGCGGTTCGCGGTGTTGCACGCGCTCACGGACGGGTACATCGTCGCGCCGGCCACGCTGGAGTGGCCGAGGCCGATGACGTGGCCGACTTCGTGCGTCATGATGCCGTTGATGTCGTACTCACCGCTGCAGCCGTCCGTCTCGCCGGACGAGTAGTACTGATACGCGGTGTTCGTGTAGACGTCGGCGTCGTAGATGCGGTCGTCGCCGGTCTGCGAGACGTAGTAGCCGGTGAGCGTCGCCGCGAGACACGTTCCCGTGCACACGCCGCCGTTCGTGTTCAGCATGATCGTCGCGGGCGCGCTGCCGCGCACGGCCGCGGACGACGTCGAGCTCGAGCTGATGATGCCCCACGCGCGGATCGCGCTGACGACCGCATTCACGCCGCCGCTGCCGTCGTTGATCGTCGAGTTGCCGACGTTGTAGACGCGCACGGTGACCGGCGTCGTCGCCCAGCGGCGTCGCGGCGAGAGGAGCGTGTATGCCATCACCGGCTGCGCCGATGCGGCGACGAGGATCGTGGCGATGGTCAGGCTGAGAATCGTCTGTTTCTTCATCTTCGTCCCTCCTCCTTCTTAGTCGATGCTCTTCGTGTCGCGCACGGGACCGGTCTCGCCGCCGCGGGCGGCATCGACCATCGACGCGAATTCGTCGAGGCGCAGTCCCGGCGCGCCGTCATCGATCGACTCAACACGCGGAGAACCGTGCGCGCCGCGATCGAGACGCGCGCTGCCCTGCGTCTCGGTGTCGGAGACGAGCACTTCGACGCCGCCGCGGTTGCGGACGAGGAACTTGCCCTGGTTGAACGCGTGAATGCGGTAGTCGGCGCCGTCGTCCCACTTCGCGAGCATGAGCACGACGTCCTGTCCGTCGCGCAGCATCGGGAAGCCGATGGCCTCCATCGTGTAGCCGTCGACCGTGCCGCCGGCCTCGCGGACGACGAGCGTGTCGGGACCGGTGGCCTCGCCGAAGTAGCGGCCGACGCGGACCGTGGCGTACGTGTAGATGACTTCGTGGTTCGCGTCCCACGCGGTCCACGTCTGCGAGATCGTGCCGCGGACGATGAGCGCGGACTCGCGCGCGATGTCGTCGAACGGCTTGTCGATGAACTGCGAGGCGGCCACCGGGAGCGCGGAAACGAGGATCAACAACGCGATGAGAGAGAGCAGTCTACGGTGCATTCGTTCCTTCCTCCTTACGCGGCGGCACTACTCCACGCGGCACGCCAGGAGACGCTCGATTGCGGATTGCAATATTAAATAGTGACCTATCAGCGACTTGACGGAATTCCGTCATCGGACGCTCACGCGACGCAGCGGGTCAATCGGTGGGCATTGCGACGCGAGTTGACCCATGGCGTTGACCCACATCGGTACAATCCGCGCCCGTGAATCCCCGCCGGCCCGCCCTCGAACTGGTGCTCGCCTCCTTCGTCGTGCTCTTCCAGGAGCTCGCGCTCATCCGCTGGCTGGGCGCGGAGGTGCGCGTCCTCGCCTACTTTCCCAACGTCGTCCTGATCAGCGCCTTCCTCGGACTCGGCATCGGCTGCCTCTGGTCGCGCCGCGACGCGCCGCTCCTCGCATGGTGGCCGCCGCTCCTCGCGCTCCTCGTCGGAGTCGCGCATGCGATGCGCTCGATCGCGTTCACGCAGGAGTCGGTGACCGAGCACCTCTGGCTCCTCTACTACGATCTTCCGAAAGACGCGCCGGTCGTGCACGGCGTGCGCGTGCCGATCCTCGTGACGTTCATCCTCACCGCCGCGACGTTCGTTCCGCTCGGACACTTCGTCGGCACGCGGCTGCGCGAGTTTCGCGAAGAGGGACGCGCACTCGCCGGCTATGCCTTCGACCTCGCCGGCTCGCTCCTCGGCACGCTCGCGTTCTCGATCGTCTCGTTCGTGGGAACGCCGCCGGCGCTCTGGTTCGCGATCGCGGGCGCCGTCGCGCTCGTGCTCGTGCAGCGCTGGCGCGCCGTCGCCGCGATCGCGTTCGTGCTCATCGCCGGCACGATTTTCTGGACCGATCTCGCGGACGAATACAGCCCGTACTACGCGCTGCGCCGCATCCCGCTGCGCGCGGGATTTCTCGTTCTCGCGAACGGCTCGCAACATCAATATGCCGCGCCGCTCGCGAAACGCGACGCGCTCACGACCGCCGACAACGCGCGGCTGCGCGACGGCTATCACCTCCCCTATCGTTTGCTGAAGCGCGCGCCGCGCACGGTGCTCGTCCTCGGCGCCGGAACCGGCAACGACGTCGCGGTCGCACTCGACGAAGGTGCGCAACGCGTCGATGCGGTCGAGATCGATCCGCGCATTCTGGCGATGGGCGAGCGTCATCATCCCGACGCGCCGTATCGCGACGCTCGCGTGCGCATCTTCAACACCGACGCGCGACGCTTTCTCAATCGCAGCGAAGAGCGCTACGACCTCATCGTCTTCGGCACACTCGACTCGATGACGCGTCTCTCCGCGCTGTCGAACGTGCGCCTCGACAACTTCGTCTACACGCGCGAGTGCCTCGCCGCGGCGCGCGCGCATCTGACGAGCGACGGCGGCATCGCGCTCTACTTCGGCACCTCGGTTCCGTACATCGATCAACGCATGCGCGCGATGATCGGCGCGGCAACAGGACGTCCGCCCGCGGTCGTCTCGCAAAATTTCGGCAGCTTCAATCAGCTCTACCTCGGCGGTCCCGCGTTCGCGCATCTGCCGCCGTCGCCGATCGCAACGAACACGATTCTGCCGAGCGACGACTGGCCGTACCTCTACCTCGCGCGCCGCGGACTGACGCCGTTCTATCTCTCGCTCATCGCCGCGATCGCGATCCTCGCATTGATCGCCGTCGGCGCGACCGAGCGCCGCATGTTCTCGCGCTTCGACGCGCCGATGTTTTTTCTCGGCGTCGCCTTTCTCCTCCTCGAGTCGAAGGCGGTGACGGAGATGAATCTGTTGTGGGGCAGCACGTGGCTGACGAGCGCGGTCGTTTTCGCATCCATCCTCGTGATGGTGCTCCTCGGCACGCTGCTCATGCAGTACAAGCCGCTCTCGTGGCGCGCCGCGATCATCGGCATCGTCATCGCGCTGCTCGTCAACTTCGCAACGCCGGTGCACGCGATCCTCTCCTGGAGTCTCGCCGCGCGGCTCGCGCTGTCGCTGCTCTTCGTCGGCGCGCCGATCTTCTTCGCGTCGATCTGTTTCGCGCTGCAGTATCGCGACGAAGGCGATCCCGGCGTCGCCTTCGGCTGGAACCTCCTCGGCGCCGTCGCCGGTGGTCTGATCGAGTTCACGTCGATGGTGATCGGTCTGCGCGCGCTCGCACTCGTCGCGCTCGCGTGCTACCTCGCCGTGTTCGCGTTGTGCGATCGCGGCGTCAGCGCGTCATCACCGTGAGCGGACTTTGCGGCGAGCCCGGATCGGCCGCCGCGGCGAGGAAGCGCATGCCGTCCGAGGTGACGTCGTACGACTGCGAGATGTTGATGTCGCCGACCGGAAGATACGGCGACTGGAACAAGCGTCGCGGCGCCTCCGCGTCGAACGCGCCCGCCTGCGCGATCGGCAGCGCCATCATTGTGCGGTCGGGCGCGAGGTAGAACAGCTCCTTCCCATCGCGGCGCCAGCGCGGCTGCTCGCCGCCGCTCGGCGAGATCTGCCACTTCGCGCCCGTCGCGGGGAACGGCTGCACGTACACCTCGAGACGGCCGGACTCCGTCGACGTGTACGCGACCCACTTCCCGTCCGGCGAGAACTGCGCCTGCGACTGATCGGCCGCGCCGCCGATGTACTCCGACGTCTTGCCCGTCGCGAGCGACAACACGTCGATGTCGTAGCCCGTCTTCGGATCCTGCGCGCGGAAGAGGATGTGCGCCCCGTCCGGCGACCAGCTCTGCGCGTACGTGGAGCTCTTCGGCGGCGGGATCAGCGGGCGCTCGTTGCTCGTGCCCGACAGCGGCCGCGCGGAGAGCGTGTCGATGCCCGCGTGATCGTCGCTGAACGCGACGCGCGTGCCGTCCGGCGACCATACCGGGGAGTATTGATTGCCGCGCGAGAACGTGAAGCGGCGCGGCATTCCGCCCTGCGCCGCGGCGATGGCGATGTGGTTGAGCGACTCTTTGACGTCGAAGTATCCGAACGCGACGCGCGCGCCGTCCGGCGCGATCGACACGCCCTCGTACTCGCCCGCCGCGCCGACGACGCCCTGCCGCAGCCCGTCGCGTCCGAACCACGTGATGCGCATGTTCGACGCGCCGTTGCGGCGGAACACGACGATGCCGCCGGCGGCCGCGGTGATCGGAACGTACGCGCGGTCGGTGTAGTAAACCATCTGATTCGAGAGCGTCGTCGCCTCGCCCGTGAGCTCGACGCGACGCGCGTCGATGCCCTGCCGCACGAGTACGTCGTCGCGCACGTAATAGAGATGATCGGGCGCGCCGAACGCGACGCTCAACGCATTCGGCAGCAAGCGCCGCGTTTCTTTCGAGCGCAGCGATCCGACGAACACGCCGCGCGCGGACGGACGCTGGCTCTGCGCGACGAACAGGAATCGCTCTTCATCGAGAAAGACCGGCCACCGATGCGAGTACGACTCCGGCGTCGGCGTCTCCAACGCCTCGGGCGTTCCTCCCGATGCGGACACGCGATACAGCGAACCGGTGCTCGATGGCGCGAAGAGAATCACGCCGGCACTGCTCCACGCGCCGCCGCGACCCGACGCGGCGTCGCAGATCGTCTGCGCCGGACCGTCGGGCAAATTCATGCG
>DATELS010000695.1:0-5022 GCA_035276365.1 Thermoanaerobaculia bacterium | reverse complement strand
AGCCGAATCAACTAGAACCGCAGGCGGAGGCCGAGCTGCGCGAGGCGCTGCTCGCCCTGGCCGGCGTCGCCGGCGTAGACGCTGGCTTTGCCGAAGTTGGCGTTGCTGACCGAGCCGTTGAAGCCGGCGGGATTCTTCGAGTTCAGCAGGTTGAAGATCTCACCGATGAGCTCGAGTCCGAAGCTGCCGCCGAACGCGAACTCCTTCGACACGCGCAGGTCGAGCTGCGAGAACGAGTCGCCGCGCAGCGTCTGCACGTGGCTCACTCCCGGCGCGAGGTCCATGCTGTAGCCGTCGTTGTTGATGTCGCTGCCCGCGAGCTTCGTGTACGGAAGCGCGGACCGATAGCGCAGGATGCCGGCCACGTTGATGCCGAGCGGCGCGCGATAGACGGTGCTCAGCGTCACGCGATGACGCGCGTCCGTGTAGAGCGGACCGTAGTTCTCGCGCGAGTACGGATCGAGCGGATTCACGAGCGCATTCGTCTGCACGCCCGGCTGCAACGCGCCGTCCCACAGACGGAACTCGTCGGCGCCGATGAGAACGTTGCCGTCCGCCTGCGACCACGTGTAGAAGCCCTGCGACTCGAAGCGCGACGCGCGCGCGTGGAAGCCGATGTTGAAGCCCTTGTACGTCGCGGAACCATCACCGACCCACAGGCGGATGTTGTTGTTGTTCGTATCCGGCTGCAGGATGCGCGTGCCGCCGACGCGCGGATTCGCGCGGAAGCGGAACGGGATGTTCTTGTAGTCGATGTGCACGGCGTCGAACGTGAGTCCGAGCCAGTTGCGGGCCTGCCACGAGTAGCCGAGCGAGATCTGCTCGGACTCCGGCGCTTCCCACGACTTCTGCGCGATGTTGTTCGGCAGGTCGGCGCCGAGTCCCTGGTTGGGCGGCAGCGGATCGATGCCCGGGCGGAAGAACGTACCGTTCGCGTTCTTGATGCCGTTCGGATCCTCGTAGTAGTAGATCGGGCGGTAATCCGACTGCACGGCCGACGCGGGGAAGAGGCTCGTCGCGTTCGTATACGGGAAGTCGTAGTAGATGCCATAGCCGCCGCGAACGATGTGCTGCGAGTCGCCCTTCACGTCATACGTGAAGCCGATGCGCGGCGCGAAGTTGTTCTCGTCGTTCTCGAGATGATCGGCCTCGCCGTTCGCAAACGGCTCGAGCCACGAGATCTCCGGATGCGCCGCCGCGGCGCGCTTGTAGAGCGGCAGCAGCGGATTCCCCGTCTGATCGAGATCGAATCCCGTCCAGAGGTCGTAACGCACGCCGAGGTTCAACGTCAGCCGCGGATTGATGTTGAGGTCATCCTGTAAATAGACGTTGTACTGATCGACCGGCGTCTGATCGCCGAGGAAACCGCCGTACTGAATGATGATGCCGACCGGCGACGTCGCGCTGTCGTTCAGCATCTGGAACTGGCCGGAGGTGCCGGTCGTGAAGTCGCCGCCGAGGATCGGCTCGTGAATGAAGTTCACGCCGGTCTTGAAGTCGTTGCGGCGTCCCATCAGGTTCGACGACCAACTGAAGTCGTCCTTGAACTGCGACTTCTCCTGGTGCGTCGTCTGCGGCGTGTTGAAGTTCTGTCCCGACGTCACGCCGGACGGGAAGTAGATGTTCGGGTCATTGGAGACGGGAAGAATCGCGTTCTCGAAGCGCGTCCACTGATAGACGAATTCGTTCAGCTTGTCGCCGCCGATCGTGAACGAGTGGCTGCCGAGGATCGACTTGTAGTCGTTGTTGATCGTGCCCTGGTTGGACGGCAGGTACAGAGGGCTCGTGCCGTAGATGTCGGTGTTCTTCTGGAAGCCGTAGCGCACCTGAATGAGCTGGCGCGCGGTGGCGTCCCACGTGGCCTTCGCCGTTCCGAGCTCGTCTTCGAACGGCAGCGGAACCGCGGAGCCGTCGAGCGACGGGAAGATGCCGCCGGTGGAGACGGTCTTCGTCGTGTCGCGATCGGTCTTCTCGTACGTGGCGAAGAAGTGCGCCTTGTCTTTGACGATCGGGCCGCCGAACGACGCGCCGTACTGCTTGCGCTCGTACTCGCCCTTGTCGGCGTGATTGAGGCGCTCGGTCTCGGTTTTCTCATTGAGCGACTTGTCGCGGAAGAACGCGTACGCGCTGCCGCCGAAGTCGTTCGTTCCGGTCTTCGTGACGACGGTGAGCACGCCGCCCGAGGAGCGTCCGTACTCGGCCTTGTACTGCATCGTCTGAATCTTGAATTCCTGAACGGCTTCCAGATTGAAGTTCTGCAGCGCGCCGCCGATCGTGTCGTCGGTGTTGTCGCCGCCGTCGATGATGTAGTTGACGTTGCGGCCGCTGCCGCCATTGAGCGCGACCGTCAACTGGCCGGGCTTGGTCGGATCGGCGTTGACGGAGAGCTGCGTTCCCGGCGCGAGCGACGCGAGGTTCGCGAACTGGCGGCCGTTGAGCGGCAGTCCTTCGAGCTCCTGCTGGCTGACGACGGTGCCCACCGCCGGCTCCGTCGCGACCAGCGGCGCCTCGGCAGTGACGGTGATGGCTTCACTGACCGCGGCCTGCTTGAGCGTCACATTGAGCTCGCGCGGCGTGGCGATGTTCATCTGCACGCTTTCCGTCTTGACGGTCGCGAAGCCGGAGAGCTCCGCGGTCACGGTGTACGTGCCGACGGGCAGTGCGAGCAAACGATACATGCCGTCTGCATCGGTCACCGCGGTGCGCTGCAGACCGGTCGACGCATTGGTCGCCGTCACGGTCACGCCGGGCACCGCGCCGCCCGAGGCGTCGGTGACGCGTCCGGAGAGCGTGGAGCCGGACGCCTGCGCATAAAGAGAAATGGGGAGAAGAAGCGCCACGGCGAGTGCCACGGCGATCCACCGGAGAGAGAGGCGTTTCATCTGTCACCGTCCTTCGTCGAGTTGTGTCCCGACCGATTCCATTGGAGCTTTGGCCGCAATCATACGAGCATGCGCAGCCGCAGACAATCGACGTTTCACGAAGGTTTTGTGGTTGTTTTACTTCGATTCCAGTCTCGTCACCATCGCTTGCGCGATTTGTCGCTGTCGCGCATACGCGGGCGCATTGGCGGAGCGCTCGATGAACGCGCGGTACTCGCGCGCGGCGCCGGCGAGATCGCCCGCGAGCTGCAGAGCGACGGCGCGATTGAGTCGCGCATCGAGCGATCCCGGCGCGAGCTGCAATGCGCGATCGAAATACGCGACAGCGACGCGCGGACGATTGCGATCGATCTCGAGCGCGCCGAGTCCGTTCAAAGGATCGGCGTACGTCGGCGCGAGCGCGAGCGCCTTCTGATACGCCTGCTCCGCTTCCGCATCGCGACGCATCGCGCGCGCGACGTTGCCCGCGTTGTTGTACGCGCGCGCATTGCGCGGATCGATGGCGATGGCTTTCTGGAATTCGTCCATCGCGCGCGCGGGATCGCCCTGCGCCGAATAGGCGATGCCGAGGACGTTGTGCGCGTCGGCATTTTTCGTATCGCGTCGCAACGCTTCGGACGCCGCGTCCGCGGCATGCTTCATGTCGCCCGCTTCCTGAAACGCGCTGGCGAGGTTGTACCAGCTCTGCGGATCGTCGGGCGCGTATGCGATGGCCTCGCGATAGAGCTCGATGGCGTGCGACGCGCGTCCGCGACGGCGCTCGACTTTCGCGAGCGAGCCGCGGAAGACGGGATTCGGCGGATCCTTCTTCACGAGGTCTTCGAGAATCGCCGCCGCTTCATCGAGTCGCTGATCGGTCGTCGCCCAGGTCGCCTCTTCGAATTTGCGGAAGAGCGGGACCATGACTTTCGGATCGGGACGCGCGGCGTCGCTGCGCGTCGCGGGAAGTCCGCCGACGTAGCCGAGGCTGGCGAGCTTCGCCATCGTCTCGGCGTCGGGCGCGGATGCGGGAGCCGCGACGGCTTGCGCGCGCATCGCCTTCACGCCCGCTTCGAGCGCGCGCATGACGCGCCGTTCGTCCGTGAGCACGTTGCGCGTCTCGCCGGGATCTTTCGCGACGTCGTACAGCTCGGGCGCGGGCGCGGCGATGTATTTGAAGTCGCCGCGACGCATCGCGGCGAGCGGGCTCCAGCCGTACACCGCGGGATACTCGGTCTCCGCGTACAAGTCCGCACTCGTGGGCTCGCGATGTTCGCGCAGCGCGCTCGACAGATCGCGGCCATCGACCGCAGTCGTGAACGGTGCATTTGCGAGCGATGCGATCGTCGGCGCGAGATCGGCGAGACTCACCGGCGTCTTCACGACGTTCCGTTCGACGTCCGGCGCGGCGATGACGAGCGGCACGCGCAACGTCGGCTCGTACAACAGCAATCCGTGCGTGAGCTCGCCGTGCTCGCCGAGCGCCTCGCCGTGATCCCCGGCGATGACGATGATCGTGTTCTCGCGCAGTTTGCGCTCGTCGAGAAACGCGAGCAGGCGCTGCACCTGCGCGTCGACGAACGCGATCTCGCCATCGTACGGCGACGACGCGAACTTCGCGCGATACGGGTCGGGCGGTGTGTACGGAAAGTGCGCGTCGTACAGATGCACCCACGCGAAGAACGGACGCGCGTCCTGCTGCGACAGCCATTGCAACGCGCGATCGGCAACGACGTCGCCGCGCCGCTCGGCCTCGAGGTGATCGCCGAGGTTGGGATCGCGCGGGATCTCGTCGTCGTAAAGGTCGAAGCCGCGATTGAGGCCGAACCGATGATCGAGCACGAATGCGCCGGTGAACGCGGCGGTGCGATATCCCTTCTGCGACAGAAGAGTCGCGAGCGTCGCGCGATCCGCGGGAAATGATCCCGCGCCGTTGTTGCGCACGCCGTGATGCGGCGGCAGCACGCCGGAGAGAATCGTCGCGTGCGACGGCAACGTGAGCGGCACGGAGCTCATCGCATTCTGAAAACGCACGCCGTTCGCCGCGAGCGCGTCGAGCGTGGGCGTCGCGCCTTTGCCGAGGCGATCGGCCCGGAAGGTGTCGAGGGTGATGAGGAGGACGTTCGGCGCGGGTTGTTCGCGCTTGCAGCTCGCGACGAGG
>DATELS010000694.1:0-4825 GCA_035276365.1 Thermoanaerobaculia bacterium | reverse complement strand
CGATGGCGGCCGCCGTCCCTGCCGCCGCGCGCGCGCGCGCTCCGCGGCTGTGACCGCCCTCGCGTCCGATTGCGGCCATGTGCGCCCGATCGCGACTCACGGCCTCGCCGCCTTTGCGGCCGGCGACGCGCGCCTCATCGGACGTGAATTCGTGAGCCGTTCCTTTGGCGTGAGCGGCACGACCGCCTTTGCTGGCGATCTCCCGCTGCTTCGCCTGATCCATCGACGCAAAACCGCGTTTGCTGGTTGCCATGTGTGTGTCTCCTTAGGGGTTGAAAAAGGGTGAACTGCGCTCCGGGCTCCCTCATTGGTTCGCAGGGCATGGTCGAGCACGATTCATGCCCGGGACCGCTGTTTTCCTGCGCACGTTTCTTGCGCGCCGCGCACGCTCATGGATCAACGATCGAGCTCTCTCTGGCAGGTCACCGCCGCCACACCGCACTTCGCGCCGCTCGCGGGCGACGCGCACGCCGACGTCGCGATCATCGGCGCGGGCATCACCGGTCTCACCGCGGCACTGCTGCTCGCGGAGCGCGGCAAGAACGTCGTCGTGCTGGAGAAGGAGACGATCGCCGCGGGCGAGACGGGCAACACAACGGCGCACATCACCGTCGCCGTCGACGCGCGCTATCACTACCTCCGCCGCAAATACAGCGCGGAAGAAGCGAAGATCGTCGCGGACGCGAGCCGCGCATCGATGGAGAAGATCGCGGAGCTCGTCGAGCGCTATTCCATCGATTGTCATTTCCGTCGCGTGCCCGGATACCTCTACACGGAGAAGCGGAAGTATGTCGCGGAGCTGAAGAACGAGGCGGCGGCCGCGAAGGAGGCCGGACTCGATGCGCAGTTCGTGACCGACGTGCCGCTGCCGTTCGAGACGCGCGGCGCGGTGCTGTGGCCGAACCAGGCGCAGTTCCATCCGCGCGAGTACATCGCCGCGCTCGCGCAACACGCGCAGGCCGTGGGTGCGCGCATTCACGAGCGGACGTTCGTCAGCGGCGTGAAGGACGGCGATCCGTGCGTCGTCGAGACGGAGCAGGGACGCGTGACCGCGAAGTCGGTGTTCATGGCCACGAACGTGCCGATCGCCGGCTTCACGCACGTGCACACGAAGGCCGCGCCGTATCGCACGTACGCGATGGCGTTCAACGTGACGGGCGAGCATCCCGACGGTTTGT
This sequence comes from Thermoanaerobaculia bacterium, assembly GCA_035276365.1. GTDB lineage: Bacteria > Acidobacteriota > Thermoanaerobaculia > Gp7-AA8 > Gp7-AA8 > QHVT01. The sequence continues at coordinate 3,647 of DATELS010000694.1, read as the reverse complement.
TCTGGGACACGGCCGATCCGTATCACTACACGCGCTGGCAGGAGACGGACGACGGCACGTACATGATCGTCGGCGGCGAAGACCATCGCGTCGGCGAGGAAGAGGACACGGAGGGCTGCTTCGCACGACTCGCGGAGTACACGCGCCAGTACTTCGGCTCGCATCCGCTGCGCACGCGCTGGTCGGGACAAGTCATCGAGCCGCACGGCGGCCTGCCGCTGATCGGCGGCTCGGGCAATCTGTACATCTCGACGGGATACTCGGGACAGGGAATGACGTTCGGCACCGCGGGCGCGATGCTGATCGCGGACCTGATCACCGGCGTCGCGAACGAGTGGGCGGAGGTGTTCAAGCCGTCGCGCGTGCACGCGCACATGACCGTGCGCGAGTTCATCACGGAGAACGTCGGCTTCCCGAAGCATCTCGTCGCGGATCGTTTGACGTCACACGACGTCGAAGCGAAAGCCGCCGCCGACGTACACGCGGGCGAAGGCAAGATCATCCAGGTCGGCGGAAAGAAAATCGCCGCGTACCGCGCCGACAACGGCAAGCTGCACTGCGTCTCGCCGATCTGCACGCACCTGAAATGCGACGTCGCCTGGAACCCCGCCGAGCGCACATGGGACTGCCCCTGCCACGGCTCACGCTTCACGCCGGACGGAGATGTGCTCAACGGTCCGGCGCACAAGCCGCTGGAGAAGATCGAGCTGGAGGAATGACGCAGCGTCGCGGTGGCGGAGAGAGAGGGATTCGAACCCTCGGTAGAGCTTTAAGGCCCTACGGCGGTTTAGCAAACCGCTGGTTTCAGCCACTCACCCATCTCTCCGTCGGCTGAACGTTGCGCACCCGAACAATGCGGGAACGGTTGCGTCCATTCCCGGACGCGCGCCGCATTGTACACTCCGCCATCCCATGAGTCCGTCTCGTGACGACATCATTCGCGACGACGTTCGCGATCTCGAGCGGCTCGGCTACGCCCAACAGCTCCTGCGCGAGATGGGCGGCTTCTCCAACTTCGCCGTCTCCTTCTCCATCATCTCCATCCTTACCGGCGCGGTGCTGCTCTTCGGCTACGGGCTGAAGTTCGCCGGACCGATCGTCAACTCCGTGGGCTGGCCGCTGGTTAGCGTGATGACGCTCGCCGTCGCGGCATCGATGGCCGAGATCGCGTCCGCGTATCCCACCGCCGGCGGCTTGTACTTCTGGGCCCGACGCCTCGGCGGCGCCCGATGGGCGTGGATCACGGCGTGGCTGAACATGATCGGACAGGTGGCGATCACCGCCGGAATCAACATCGCCGCCGCGATCTACCTCCTCGGCGCCGCTTCGCATCTGTTCGGACTGCCCGCGGTGACGAGCTGGAACGTGCAAGTGGCGGTGATGGTGCTGATCCTCATCCCGCAGATCGCAATCAATCAGTGGGGCATTCGCCTCACCGCGCGGCTCTCCGATCTCAGCGTGTGGTGGCACATCGGCGGCGTGCTGCTGATCGCGGCACTGCTCACGTTCCTCGGGCAACATCACAACTCGCTCGCGTTTCTCTTCTCGTTCGCGCCCGTGCCGAACGCGATGCCGGCGCCGACGCTCGCCATCGGCGAGGCCGTCGTGCCGTCGCCGCTCTTCCGCATCGTGCCCGGACTCGGCTCGCTCTACGCGAGCGCGCCGCCGCTGCTCCTCTTCGTCCTCGCGCTCCTGCAGGCGCAGTGGACGTACACCGGCTACGACGCCTCCGCGCACATGGCCGAGGAGACGGTGATGGCGAGGAAGAACAGCGCGTGGGGGATCGTGCTGTCGGTCGCGGTGTCCGCGGTCGCCGGCTACCTCATGCTCATGATCCTCACGTGGTGCATTCCGAACGGCGACGTTGCGGCGACGGCGAACGATCCGTATCCCGTGCTCTACATCGTCTCGCACAACCTGAGCGCGTTTCTGACGAACGTCATCGCGATCGTGATCGGCGTGGCGATGTGGTTGTGCGGCGTGGCGTCGGTCACGTCGATGGGACGTATGTGGTACGCATTCGCGCGCGACGACGGCATGCCCGGCGCGAAGTACCTGAAGCGCGTGAGCGGCAAACATCGCACGCCGGCGATCGCGATTCTCGTCACGTCGGTGCTGTCGGTGCTGATCTGCATTTACGCCGCGGCGTGGTTCGTCGTGACGTCGATCAGCACGATCTGCCTCTATCTCGCCTACGGCATCCCGATCTATCTCAACCTGCGCAATCGCCGGCGCGGCGAGGGCGAGTTCATGACGAGCGACGTCGCCGCGTGGAGCCTGGGCTCGTGGTCGTCGCTGATCAACGTGATCGCCATCGTGTGGATCTCGTTCATCACGATCGTGTTCATGCTGCCGCCGAATGAGCTCGTGCTCTGGACGATGCTCGCGGTGGCGATCGGCATGACGCTGCTCTGGACGCTGTCAGCGCGCAAGCGCTTCGTGTGAGAGCGCGCTCGGTTTGACGTCGCCGATGCGCTGATGCGTCGCGGTGAGGTCTTCTCTCGCGCGGACGATCCCGAGCGCGCCGAGCTGGCCGAGGCGGCGGCAGTAGTCGTAGTGGAAGCTCTCGCGGAGGAGTGCATCGACACGCGATGCGATGTTGTCGAGCGGAGCGTCGGTGTCGATGCGCAGCACGTAGCGCGTGTCGTCGAAGGCGAGTGACGCGTACCGCGCGGTGATGCCGAGGTCGCGGAGCGCGCGGTCGATGGACTCGCGGACGAAGACCTCGTGCAGCTTCTCGCCGAAGTGATCGGAGACGTGGCTCTTGCGCCCCGCGAATCGCAGGATCGGACAACGCTCCCGGTAGCCGATGACGTCGACGAGATCGTCGGTCGCGTAGCGATACAGCCCGCTGGCCGTCGTGAGCACGACTTCGAATCGCCCCGCGCGATCGGTCTCGTGCAGCTCGATGAAGTGCGAGCGATACGCGAGCAGGTTCGCGCCCTCGAACGGAATGGAGACAAAGCCTTCGGTCGACAGCAGTCCCTTCGGCTCGACGCGCGCGTGCGGAAAGCGCCGCGCGAGCTCCGCGGCCGCGTTCGCGCAACCGGCGTCGGTCCAGCAACTGATGACGCGCAGGTTCGGCCATGTCGCTGCTGTGTCGCGAATGGGCCCGACGAGCATCGTGAGAAACGTGGGATGCCACACGGAGATGAAGGAGAGCGATCGGCACGCGACGAGATGCTCGAGCGTCACGCGGCGCCACGTTTCGATGTCCGTGATTTTGCGAACGCTCGACGGCACGGCCTGCGTCGCGCGCACGAATGCGCCGCGAACGCGGCCGAGGTATTGATCGTCGGTCTCGAATCCCCCGGTCGCCGCGGGCGAGAGCGCCCAATACGCGCGTCCGGTGAACGCGCGCGGATCGGACGCCGCGAGCGAGCACACCCACGGCGCGATCGCGCGCGCGAACTCGTTGCGCAGCTCGCGCGTGTACGGAATGCGCTTCGTCGCGCCGGACGATCCGCTCGTCGGCTCGAAGTGCTCGATGCGCGATGCGACGCGCGCCTCCGGTGCGAAGGCGGCGGTGAGCTCGTCGTACGAGCGCACCGGCACGCGCTGCTGATAGTCGTGCACCGAGCGGATCGACGCGAAGTCATGCGCGACGCCGAATGGCGTCCGCGCATTCCGCCGCACGACCTCGAGCA
>DATELS010000693.1:0-3047 GCA_035276365.1 Thermoanaerobaculia bacterium | reverse complement strand
CTGCCTCGATTTCAGGAAGACGGTCACGAGCTCACGCCGAGCGTGCGCTGGAGTGAGCCCGCGGACGCGATGCTCGAGCGCGCGGAGCTCTCCGGCATCGTGCGCGCGGCGATCGACATGCTTCCCGACGCGTATCGCGTCGTCCTCCTCATGCGCGACATCGAAGAGTTGTCGACGGAAGAAGTCGCGGAGATGCTCGGCATCACGGCGAACGCGGTGAAGATCCGCCTGCATCGCGCGCGGCAGGCGTTGCGCACGCTGCTCGATCCGCAAGTGCGAGGTGTCGCATGAATCCGCGTCTCCCGACCTGCCACGAAGTCCTCACCTTCCTCGGCGACTACTTGGCGAACGAGTTGCCGTCCGAGCGTCGCGCGGAGTTCGAGCGCCATCTCTCGCTGTGCGACTCGTGCGTCGACTATCTCGCGATGTACGAGGCGACGATTCGCATGGCGCGACGCGCGGCGATGGAGCCCGAGCTGCGCGTCGAAGACATGCCCGAGGATCTCGTGAAGGCGATTCTCGAGGCGGTGGGAGACGAACGATGAAGTCCATTCAACTCGCGGCGAACGAATATCTGCTCGTCTTCACGTTCCCCGATCCCGACGAAGTGATCGCGACGATCAACGCGTTCGCGGCGGAGCGCAACATCACGTCCGGACGATTGCAGGCCGTCGGCTCCGTGAGCTCCGCGACGCTCGCGTGGTGGAACGACGCGACGAACAAAGTCGAGACCTATCCCGCCGACGGCCAGTTCGAAGTCGTTTCGTTTCTCGGCAACCTCGCGACGCCGGCCGAGGGCGTCCGTGCCAGCGCGTGCACGCGCATGCCGTGCTCGCGGGGCAGGGCGGCGCGCTCATCGGCGGTCACGTCGTGAAGATGAATGTGCGCGCGTCATTGGAAGTCTCGCTGACTGCGTTCGACGTTCCGGTGACGCGCGCGTTCAACTCTTCATTCAACCTCTGCACGATCGACATTCCGTAGCTCACTGCGCCGGAATGTACGTCGGGTCTCCTGTCTCGCGATCGATGACCGATCCGTATGCCGTCACGCGTCCGTCGCCTTCCACGACGCGCACCGCGATGCGCGTGTTGTAGAGCGCGCCGAGGTTGAGGCTGCCGAGGATCGGGAGTTGGCGGAACTCGTTCGCGGCGAGCGGCACGCGCACCACCGGCGTGATCTTCGAGTCCGGCAGATGCACTTCGATCTCGACGACGGCGGACTGTCCGCTCATCTCCGCAATCCCCACGTTCGTCCGGAACCTCGCCGACTCCTCGGTCTGCAGGATTTGCAATGAGCGTCCGCCGAAGCCGACGGAGTCCGAAGGCGCGACCGCGGGCACGAACTGTCCGACTGTGCCGCCCGGACGTTGATCGTAAGTACGCGCGGTGACGACGAGCGGCGCCGCGCTCGGCGTCGTCACGTGCAGCGCGCCTCCGGTGTTCGACAGTCCGAAGAGCGACTGCAACACCGCATCGAGCGCCTTCACTTCGCCGGGATTGATCGACGCCGACTTCGACACGCTGTGCGCGGGATCGCCAGTCGGGAAGAACGTGAGCGTCGCGTTCTGCGGGATCGTGCCGCCGTTGAAGAGGCGCACGTCGGTGCGCCAGCTCGCGGAGCCGCCCTGCAGATCGGCGACGCCCGGCACGACGAAGCGCGTCGCGCCCGCGCCGCCGACCGGCACGCCGAAGACGAGGAACGGATCGCCGGTGTTGTTGTCGACGACCGAGGCGTACGTCGTCACGCGACCTTCGCCGTCGGTCACGCCGACTTGAATGCGCGCGTTCGGCAGCGTCAGTCCGCGGTCGGAGAGGAACGCGTTGAGCTGGCGCTGCTCGCCGCCGCGCAGCGTGAGCGGGAGATCGGCGAGCTTGACGCCGAGATCGTTGAACACGCTGACGAGCACCGACGCCGACTTGCCGGACGCTTCGAGGAGGCCGAGGTTCGAGCGGAAGGTGCTCGTCTGCGCGAGTTGCTGCAGGCTGAGGAACGAATTCGCGGACTTCGTGATGAAGCTCGCGAACGGCAGCGCGGGGATGAATTGGCCGAGTGTTCCGTTGGACGATGCGTTGTACGTGCGGCTCGAGACGGCGGTCGTCGTCGACGGCACGGGCGAGACTTTGCCGTCGCCGTCGAGCGGCTCGATGATCAGCGCGCCGTTCGACGACTCGCCGAGCGAGCCGGTGCCGAACCACTTGCGGACGACGTCATCGAGCGCCGTCGTCGCGCCCGCGTCGACGCTCACGCTCGTCGACTTCAGCTCCGCGGCGTTGCCGTCGCCGGAGTTGAACGTGACGCGATACTTCTGCAGGAGCGCGGACGTGTTCGCGAGGCGCACGTCGCTGCGCCACGTCGATGAGAGTCCGGCGAGATGGCCGACCGCGGGGATGATCACCGCGCTCGCCGCGGGCGTGTTGAGCGCGACGGGCGTGACGGGCGAGACGAGGCTGACGGAGACCGGCACGACGAACGGCGGCGTGTTGCCGTTCGTCGCGACGGAACGCGCGACGGTCGTCGAGCCGTAGACGACGATGAGCGTGCCGGTCCACGTGCCGTCGGTGAGCGTCGATGGATCGATGGCCATCGTGAGCAGCATGCCGGTCGGCGGAACGACGCCCGACACCGGCGTCACGGAGAGCCACGGCTTGTCGACGGTGGCGATGAACGTCGTCGTGCCGCCGGCGACGCCGGGCACGAAGATCTGCCAGGTGACCGGAGTCGTGCTGCCGAGCGGCACGTTGATGTTGATCGTCGTCGCATTCGGATCCGGCACGGGCACGACGGCGACGCGCAGCGCGGTCGAGTACGGGCCGGTCGCGCCGCACGCGGAGAGCGCGCGCACGCGATAGAAGAAGGCCGTTCCTTCGGAGACCGTCTTCGTGAACGGCTGCGAGAGTCCGGCGACCTGCATGGTCAGCGGATTCGTGAACGACGAGTCGCTCGCTTGCTGCAGTTCGTAGCCGGACGCGCCGCTGATCGACGACCACGAGATCGCGTACGTCTGTCCGGTGGTCGTCTCCGCGACCGCGCTGGCGACGGGCGCGCCG
>DATELS010000692.1:0-2920 GCA_035276365.1 Thermoanaerobaculia bacterium | reverse complement strand
AGCGTACGACCCCGAGGAGCTGTACGGGATCGTGAATCTCGATCTGCGCAAGCCTTTCGACGTGCGGGAGGTGATCGCGCGGCTGGTCGACGGCTCGCGCTTCGACGAGTTCAAGGAGCGCTACGCGCCGACGATCGTCACCGGCTTCGCCCGGCTGCACGGCTTCCTCGTCGGCATCGTCGCCAACAACGGCGTGTTGTTCTCCGAGTCGGCGCTGAAGGCGACACATTTCATCGAGCTCTGCAACCTGCGCGGCGTGCCGCTCATCTTTCTGCAGAACATCACCGGCTTCATCGTCGGGCGGCAGTACGAGCGCGCCGGCATCGCCAAGGACGGCGCCAAGCTCGTTCACGCGGTCGCCAACTCGGTGGTGCCGAAGTTCACGGTGATCATCGGCGGCTCGTTCGGCGCCGGCAACTACGGCATGTGCGGCCGGGCGTACTCGCCGCGCTTTTTGTGGATGTGGCCGAACGCGCGCATCTCGGTGATGGGCGGCGAGCAGGCCGCGGGCGTGCTGACGACGGTCAAGCGCGACCAACTCGCGCGCGAGGGCAAGGAGCTGTCGGTCGACGAAGAACGGAGCATCGCCGATCCCGTGCTGGCCAAGTACGAGGAGGAGGGGAGCCCGTACTACTCGACCGCGCGCCTGTGGGACGACGGCGTGATCGATCCCGCGGACACGCGCATCTACCTCGGACTCGGATTGTCGGTCGCGTACAACGTGCGCATCGACGAGCCGCGCTTCGGCGTCTTTCGAATGTAATGACGACCTGGTTCCTCTTCGACCTCGGCAACACGCTCATCAAGCTGGCGTACGAGCGCGTGCTGGAGAACATCTGCCGCGACGCGAGCGCGACGCGCGACGAGGTCGTCGATATCCTCGAGCTGCCGGGCGGGTATCGCGACATGGAGCGCGGCCTCGTCACGTTCTGGGAGTTTTACGAGCACCTCGCGGACAAGGCGGGCTATCGCGGGTCGGTGCGCGACTTTCACAACGTCTGGAGCGACTTCTTCGACGGACCGATTCCCGGCGTCGAGGAACTGCTGGAGCGGATTCGCGAGCGGTATCGCGTCGCGTTTCTGTCGAACTCGAATGAAGTGCACGCGGAGCTCATCCCGCGCAAGTTCGCGACGCTCTTTCACAAAGACGACCGCTTCATCTTCTCGCACCGCTTTCGAGTGGCGAAGCCGGACACGGAGATCTTTCGCCGCGCGCTGGAGATCATCGGCGCGCTGCCGCAGCACGTGGTCTTCGTCGACGATCTGATCGAGAACGTGCTGGCCGCGCAGACGGTGGGCATCCGCGCATTTCAGTTCAGGGATGCGAAGACGCTGGAGCAGGACCTGGAGCTGGAAGGGCTGCTGTAGTTTTAACTGCTACAGCCCGTTTTTCACGGTGTCCGTCATCTGATCCTCGCCGTACCAGCGGCGATGGAACTCGAGCAGCGAGTCGCGGTCGCTCGGCGCCTGTTGGAGCGCGCGGCCGTCGGTCGGACGGAAGAGGCGCGGGAACGCGTAGAGGACGTAGTCGAAGTTGCGTTTCGCGTACTGCTGTCCGAGTTGCGCGAAGGACGCGCCGTCGATCGAGAACTTGGTCTTGCCGCGATACGAGAGGTCGACGCGCGTGTAGCGCTTCTCCTTCAACTTGCGCGCGAACTCGAGGAACGCGGTGTGGACGTCGAGCGGCGTCTGCCGGAAGCTGAGCTCCTGCAGGTCGTACACGATCACGCCGGGCAGCACCCAATACTCGTAATGCGCGGAGACCTGCATGCCGCGGAACGACGCGTTCTCGCGCAGGATGTCGTTGACGGGCTCCTGCAAGAGGAAGAGATTCGCGGAGTAGCCGATGAGCGCGGCGACGAGCGGCGTGCCAACGAAGACGAGCTTGCGACGGCGAAGCGCCGGCAGCGGAATCGCGACGCGCTCGAATTTCATCTGCTGCTTCAAGAACTCGCCGAAGCTGCGACGCTTCTTCGTGCGCGGTGACGCCGGCGGCTCGACGGGAATGGCGTAGTACGCGATCGAGAGCAGGAGTCCCGAGGCGATCGAGAGCACGCCGACGGGCCGGAAGACGAGCAGCGCGCCGAGTCCGAAGAGGTACAGAACCCACGACGCGTAGTTGACGCGCGAGCGCAACCGCTGCGCACGCTCGCGATAGAAATCCTCATCGAGGACTTCGGAGCAGTGTCTGCAACGAATGGCGTTCGCGGCGATCGCGCCGCCGCAGAAACGGCACTCCGAGGACTCGTGATCGGCGGCGCGGCGACGCTGTCCAGCGAAGTCTTCCGCGCGCCGTTTCGGCGCGGCCTTGAACAAGAGGAGACCGCAGCTCGTACACGCCGCCGCGTCTGCTTCGTTCAGGGAGTGGCATTCGGGACACCGCATGCTGTCCCGAAGTGCAACCGGGCTGCCACGTGCTATCTTGAACGCCTTCCGTGAGAGAGGCGGTTCGCAGCGACGATGTGTCATCCATCCGTCGCCGGCGATGGCTGGCTGCGCTCGTCATTCCTGTCGTCGCGATTGCCGTGCTCTGGCGGCGCCATCCCGAGCCCGCGCCCGTCACGCGTTTCATCGAGCCGCGAGTGAGCGGCGCGGCGTGGGCGCCGCTGGCGCGGGTCGAGCGCGGCGGCACCAACGATCTCCAGATGTCGGCCGCGATCTCCGGCATCCAGCGCCTCCTCCACGAGCCGGCGACGAACGATAGCGCCGCGGTCTGGAACGATCGCGCGGCGGCGTACCTCGTTCGAGATGATCTGCAGAACGCGCTCGTCGCCGCCGATCGGGCGCTCGAGCTCCAGCCGGGTTATCCCGAGGCGCTGTTCAATCGCGCGTTGGTGCTCGAGCGATATCACTTCCGCGATGCGGCGGCCGACGCGTGGCGTGAAGCCGTCGCCGCGGAGTCGAACACGGAGTGGGGCGC
>DATELS010000691.1:0-6112 GCA_035276365.1 Thermoanaerobaculia bacterium | reverse complement strand
GACCGGTGATCTTCTTCGAGGGGAAGAGGCGAATCCATCGCGGGCTCACCTCAATAGGCGTCGCGGTCGAATAGAACCGCGCGCGCCGTTGCAAAGAGGATCCACATGTCGAGCCAGAACGACCAATGGTCGACATAATGCTTATCGAGCTCGACGCGGCGTTTCGCGCGCTCGATCGTGCGCGTAACGTTCGCGCCGCCGCCGAACGTCTCGAGCGAGCGCGTCGCGCGATCGCCGAAGCCGGGCGCGAGGAGGAAGGTGCGCGTGCGATCGCTGTCGCGATGCTGCACATGCATCGCCGCATCGAACGCGCCGCGATACTGCACGCTCGCGCGCGCGGTGCGCGTCTGCTCTTCGTCCTGCGCGAACAGCGGATCGGAGTCGAAGGTGTTCTTATTCGCGAGCGCGCCGGGATCTTCGCGCGTGCGATCCGCGACGTCGATCGTTGTCTTGAACTTTCCACGCTCGAACGCGGCGTTCGCGAACACCTCGCGCGACTTCGCATGCGCGCGGAACCCCTCGTCCTGGGTCGCGCGGAATCCGAACGACGGCAGCGACACCTCGCCCTGCCAGCTCGACGGCGAGCCCGCCGTCCACTGCGCGCGCGTGCTCCTCGCGCGGAACACCTGCACGACGCCGCCGATCGCCGCGTCGCCGAAGAGCGACGAGCCGGGGCCGCGCAAGATCTCGATGCGATCGACGTCGTCGAGCGGAATCGAGCGCCAGTCGGCGAGACCCGATTCGGCGTCGGCGACGGGCACGCCGTCGACGAGGAGTTGCACGTACTCGACCTCACCCGCGCCGAAGAAGCCGCGGCTGGAGAGCATCGGCGGCGCGCCGGGATTGACGGCGATGAGCTGCAGTCCCGGCACGAGGCGCAGCGCGTCGCCGAGGTTGTGCGCGGGGAGGCGCGTGAGTTCGTCGTGCGTGAGCACCGTGACCGCGGCGGTCGACTCGCGCCACGGTTGCTCGATGCCTTCCGCGGTGACGACGATCGTCTCTTCGAGCCGCGGTGGTGTCTGAGTGGCAAAGAGAATCAGCAGCGGGACGAGCACGCAACGTCGTGCGTGCAACTCGCGCACCGCACGACGAACTCGACGGCCGCGCGCACGACGTCGTCGTCGCGCAGGATGCGGCGGTGACCTAGGCCGCGCGTGGTCACGAGCTCGGCGCCGGGCCAGCTCTGCGCGATCGACTCGCCTTCGCGCCACGACGTCTCGCGGTCGTCGCGATCGTGGATGACGAGGACGCGCGGCGTCTCCGCGATCGGGGGGATGCCGGTCATCTCGAGCTCGTCCCACGTGAAGTCGAGATGCCGCTCGACGTTGTTCGCGAAGCGCTGCAGCACGTTTTCGCTGAGGCCGAGCGCCGCTTGAAACATGCGCTGGTAGCGCAGCGGGCTGGCCATCGGCGACACGAACACCGCACTCGGCACGCGCCAGCCCTGACGAATCGCCCAACCCGCGGCGGTGCAGCCGCCGGAATGCGCGATGAGCGCCTGCACGCCACCGACGCGTTCGTCGAGCACGCGCAGCGCGTCGGCGAAGTCGAAGAAGGTCGAGCGGCGGTCGCCGAGGCGGCTGCCGCCGGAGGCGCCGTGGCCGGGCGCATCGAAGGTGATCGCGCGAAAGCCCGCCGCGCGCAGCGGCTCGACGAAGCTCGCCAATTGCGCGCCGAATCCCCCCCACCCGTGCATGAGCACGACTGCGGGACCTTCGCCCCACGACCACGCAACGACCGGCCGTCCGTTCACGTTCAGCTCGAGGCGCTCGCCGGTCGCGAGAAACGCGCGCGCGGCATCGGGCAGCGCGAGGCGCGGCGGCGTGAACCAGATGCGCTCGGCGAGTCGCGCGGCAAGCGACGGGCGATCGCGCCGAGGGCGCGGAAGAAAAGGCGGGGCGCGGAGTCGCGGGAGAGGACGAGGCGGGTGGCGTTCATCGCACTTGGGAATCTGGGCTCGATACTTGGAAAAGTCAAGTACGTGCTAGAATCATCCAAGTGACCGGCCGCAGCTACGAGCAGTACTGTGCCCTCGCCAAGTCGCTCGACCTCGTCGGCGAGCGCTGGACGCTCCTCGTCGTCCGCGAGCTCCTCGAAGGTCCGAAGCGCTACACCGACCTCCAGGACGGCATCCCCGGCATCGCCACGGACATGCTCGCGGCGCGACTGCGCGCGCTCGAGGAGACAGGGCTCGTCGCGAAGCGCGTCCTCCCTCCCCCCGCCGCCTCCACCGTCTACGACCTCACCGACTTGGGACGCGGCCTCGAGCCCGTCGTGCGCGAGCTCGCGCGCTGGGGTCTGCGCCTCATGGGCAAGCAGAAGGACGAGGTGTTTCGCATCCACTGGATGAGCATCTGGCTGCGCACGTCGTTCCGCCCCGACCGCGCGCAGGACGGCCCGCCGCTGACCGTGCAGTTCGACGTGAACGGCGAGTCGATGCACGTGCGCATCGCGAGCGGCGCGCTCGAAACGGCGACCGGCGAGGCGACGGATCCGGACGTCGTCATCGCCTCCGACGCGGCGACGATGTCGCGCGCCGCGCACGATCGCGAGTTCGCGGCCGAAGCGGTGAAGAAGGGCAAGCTGCGCACGCGCGGCAAACGCGAGGACCTCAAGCGCGCCCTCCAAATCCTCGGATTGCGCTAGGCTTTCCGCACACATGAAGTCGGCCGCGCGCACCTGTCTCCTCTGGGCCGTGCTCTATCTCGTCATCGCCGCGCTCGTGGGCCGCGTGGTGTACGAGCGCTATCCGGAGTTGCAGCCGGCCGTCGTCGGCGGACTGGCCGCCGGATTCTTTCTCTGGATCGGACTTGCGTACGTCGCCGGCGTGCGCACGAAGAGCGTCGAGATCGCGCAACTACGCAAAGCGCTCGACGGCGCGCGGCTCGAGGACGGCGAGCACGTCGCGGTCGCGGGCGTCGTCACCGGCGGCATGGAGACGCTGCAGTCGCCGATCACGCACAAGCGCTGCCTCGCGTACGAGTACAAGGCCATTCCGCCGCAGAACACGCAGCTCGCGGCGTGGCAGGGACTCGCGCTCGCGCCGTGCTCGATTCAGGGGCGGCGCGGCATCGTGCGCATTCTCGCGGCGCCCGACCTCGCGTTCGACGAGGAGACCGTGGGATCGCGCGAGCACCAGAAGAATCTGCGCGAGTACATCGGGAACACGACGTTCCTCGATCATCGCGACGTCAACTTCAAGCGCGATCTCGCGCATCTCGCGGCGGTGAATGCGGACGACGACGGCCGCATCCGCGACGACGTGCGCGGCCTCAGCGACGCCGAGCTCGACACGATGATGCTGTCGGAGAAAGTGCTCTGCGCGGGAGATCGCGTCGTCGCGTTCGGCCTCTACTCCTCCGCGCGCGGTGGACTCGTGCCCGATCCATCGGCGATGACGCGGCCGGTGAAGATCGTGAAGGGCGAGCCGGAGGAACTGCTGCGCAAGGCGTCGCGCGGACGTCCGATGGATGTGGTGAAGGGATGCGGATGCGCGATCCCGGTCGTGATCGCGGCGCTGATCGGCATTCTGGCGATGCCGCTCGTGGCGATCGAGGAGCTGTTCCCCACGAAGGATCCGTCATGGCTGGAGGTGCGCATCGAGCAGAAGATGCGCAAGTTCCGCCTCGACACGGGGACGATAACCGTGATCGGACTCGACGCGGGCGAGGCGCGCGGAAAGATGACGTGGCACGGCACGACCGCGCACTGGAATCACGCGAGCGCGGCGTCAGATGGACGCGACGTCAACGTGACGATCACGGGCGAAGCCGCCACGCTCGTCGCGCGCTTCCGCCGCGACGGGTCAATCGTCGCCGCAAGAATCGGCGACGTTGCACTGCCGATCGAGCAGGTGACGGTCGAGCAGATGATGGTCACCGACGACGAGATTCGCGGGCGGCTGACGTACCTCACGCCGAAGAACGAGCCGAGTCTGCGGGTCGCGTTTCACGCGACGTATGGACCGTAGGCTCAAAGGCTCAAAGGAGAACGAGGCGCATAGACCCTATGAGCCTATGCGCCTATGAGCCTATGAGCCTATGAGCCTGCCATCAGTGGTCCGCGTCCAACAAAAACTCCGCCCTGCACCCGCCGTTCACCCAGATCCCGTTCTCGTCGTAGCCCCACGTTTGGCCGCGCACGCACGTCGTGTCGCTGGTCTGGCGGAGCATCGTCACGCCGAAGCTCGTGTCGGCGCGGCAGTACGAGCGCTTGCCGTCGCGCGACTCGCATTTCACCGCGGGACGCGCGTACGACGCCGACGTCATCGGCACGCTCGCGCCGGTCGTGTAGCCGCCCACCGTAAAGTCCGCGCGGCAGCCGTGATCGACCCACACGCCATTGTGGTCGTAGCCCCAGTCCGAGCCGAGGTTGCAGGAGTTCTTGCTGAGCTGCCGGGCCAGATGCACGCCGTACGACGTGTCCGTCTTGCAATTCGTGCGTCCGTTGTTCTGTGACTCGCAGCGCACAATGCGCGCGTTCGCGCTCTGATTGAGACTGCCCGCGTCGCCGATCTGGAATTCCGCGCGGCATCCCTTGTCCACCCAGACGCCTTCCTTGTTCACGCCCCAGGTGCGTCCGCGCACGCAGGCGTTGTCGCTCAATTGGCGCGCCAGCGTCACGCCCGAGTGCACTTCCGCGCGGCAGGTGTGTTTGATGTTGTTCTTCGACTCGCACAGCAGTGTCGTGCCGGCCGTCACATTCGTGGCGAGACCGAACTCGCCGCGGCATCCGCCGCTCACCCACACCATTCCATTGCGCGTGCCCCACGTCTTTCCTTCGACGCAGGCGGTATCGCTGAGCTGCTGATTCAGGACGATGCGTCCGACGCCGCTCACGCGGCACTCGTGATACTTCCCGTTGGCCGATTCACAACGAATCGGCGCCTGCCCTTCCGCCGTTGCGGCGATGAAGAGCAGCACAACCGACGTCATCAGAACCTTTCTCATGACAGTGGTCCTCCGGGTCGAATGCAATGCGCGACCGCTGCCAAAAGGCGAAACCGTTTACGGGCACAACTGTTTGTGCAGTAAAGCGGTTACATAAGAAAGTCTTCTTGCCATTACGGAAGTCGTCGCTATACTCCGCGCCGCTTCCCCCAAAACAGCGTCTCAATCGAAGTTCGTCGTGGGCCCGCGGTGCGCTTCGTTCGTGGCGATCACAACAAAATGATCGAGAGGAAAAACAACATGCTGTCCAAACTCCGTAGCTTCAAGACCCTCATGCTGTCCGGCGTTCTCGCCGCGCTCATGTTCAATGCGACGGTGTACGCGTGCGCGTCGCGCTACATCATCATCGAGAACACGTGGCCGGATGGCGGCGGACAGGTCCGCCTGCACATCCTGTATCTCGTCTCGGACGAGGGCGGCTGCATCTACATGTAGCCGGATGGGGCGTGTGGAGGCGAAAACCTCCACACGCCTTTCCGGAAATCGGAGAATAGGTTCCCAATGAAACGCACCCTCGCCATCCTCATCACCCTCGCGTGCGCGAGCGCCGCAATGGCCGCGAACGGCACGCGCATCGTGCTCGACACGAAAACGAAGGCGCTGCCTCCGGGCACGCGCGTGCATGTCGAAATGCGCGCCGAGTTCACGCTGACCACGCTGCCCGAGGCGGCGACGCCGAAGGCGGGAGCGGGACCGACGCGCGTCGAGATCACCGACGACATGGTCAAGTACCGGCTCGCCGCCGCGAAGCCCGCCGTGTGGGACTTCATTGTCGGCGCCGACGGTAACGTGCCCGCCGAACAGCTCGAATTTCAATTTTCGAAAATCCTTCCGGCCGCCCCGCCCGGCATGTTCGCGTCCATTGTGTTTCCGACGCACTATCGCTGCGTGCTGCCGGGAAAGACGCCCGTCGTCGTCGAGCGCGCCAACGAGTACGGCATGCAGTACGAGAAGCCGAGTGCAGTGATCACGCGCTGCGTGCGTTTCGCGAGCTGGGCGCCGGGACAGGTCGGCATGGGCGTGCTGCCGACGTGCGACACCGATCCGCGCAAGCTCCCCGGCGCGCGCGTCATCGCGCAATAGGAATCCGCATCGATGGAAACCCTCGAGACCCAATTTCCCGCGTGTAGCGACGGCCGCCCTCGGCCGTCGGACTGCGGCTT
>DATELS010000690.1:0-3123 GCA_035276365.1 Thermoanaerobaculia bacterium | reverse complement strand
TGGTACGGCGGCGGACAGGAGCTCGGTCTGCGGTCCGGCACCGAGCCCGTGCCGTCGATCGCAGGACTCGGCGTCGCGGCGCGCATGGCGCGCGAGGCGCTCGCGGATGCGGATCGCGTGCGCGAGCTGCGCGATCGGCTCCAATCCGCGATTCTCTCGCGCGTCGACGAGACCTCGGTCAACGGTGCGACGCAACCGCGTCTCGGCAACACCGCGAACATCTCGTTCCACGACGTCGCGGCCGACGAGATCGTGCGCGCGCTCGATGTGGAAGGCATCTGCGCGTCCGCGGGCGCCGCGTGTCACTCGGGCAGCGTCGAGCCCAGCGCGACGATGAAAGCGCTCGGCAAGCCGCTGCGCGTGGCGATGGGCGCGGTGCGCTTCTCCCTGTCGCGTTACACGACGGCCGAGGAGATCGATCGAGCGATCGAGGTCGTCAGCGGACTTACAATCTTGACCCGAGGAGGCTCGTCATGCGCCGTTCGGTGATGCTCTTCGTCCTCGTCTTCGCGTTTCCTCTCATCGCGCAACGTCCCGTCACGCCGCCGCCGATGCGCTGCTGCGACACGAAGGTCTACGACGCGACCGGTCATGAGATGGGTGAAGTCATCCACTACTCGGAAGACTTCATTCAAAGCTTCATGATGCGCTACCGGTTGAAGGACGGCGACACCGTCGCGGTGCGCGTCGGCAGCGAGTACATCCTGTCGAGTGTGCTTCCGGGCGGGAGCAACGTGCTCTTCACCGCCGCGGATTGCAGCGGCGACGCGTTCGTCGTCATCACCGCGCTGCCGATGAAGCGGCAGTCGATGGTGCTGCCGGTCGGGACGCCGGGCTTCTACGCCGCGACGAGTGCGTGGCTCTACGTCTCCGCGCCGCTCGCGACGCGCACCGTCCCCGCGCCCGGCACGATCTTCAAGGCGCAGTGGGACATGAGCGCGTGCGTGCCGTATCCGCCGCCGGGCTACACGTACATGGGCGGCACGTACGGCGGCTTCTGGATGAAGCGCGTCGAGGATCTGTACGCGCACTGGAAGCGCCCTTATTGGATTCCGTAGAAGTCGCAAAGTCGTCAAGTCGTCAAGTCGCAAAGAGCTTCTTTGAGACCTTGCGACTTTGAGACTTTGCGACTTCAAAGCACGATGGTGTAGCCGAGCGTCCGGAGATCCGGCATTCGATCGAGGTACACGCGTCCGTCCGTGTGATCGATCTCGTGCTGGAAGATGCGCGCGGTGAAGTCGTCCGCTTCGATCTCGAGCGGATCGCCGTCGTGATCGACGCCGCGCAGGCGCACGCGCCGGTAGCGCGGCGTCTCGCCGCCGAGGAAGGGGACGCTGAGGCAGCCTTCCCAGTCGGTGATGGTGTCGGTGCCGATCGGCTCGTACGTCGCGTTGAAGATCGCGCCGACGCCGACCTGCTTCACGCCGCGCCGCTTCGCCACGCGCTCCTGCACTTCGAACACGAACACGCGCAGTGGCAGATGCACCTGCGGCCCCGCGAGGCCGACGCCTTCGTACGCGTGCATCGTCTCGACCATGTCCTCGATGAGGTTCTTGAACTTGCCGGCCTTGATGTCGCGAATCTCGACGTCGGACGCCTTCTCGCGCAGCACGGGATGTCCGAGGCGCGACACTTTCAGAATTGCCATGGTTTCAGTTTAACGATGAACGATGAACGATGAACGATGAACTGCAGCCATCGTTCATCGTTCATCGTTCATCGTTCGCATACGTAACGCGATCGCCAAAGCGACGGCCATGAGCACCGCGCCGCCGTAAAACGCGCCGCGCGCCTTCGCGAGGTCGTACAGAAATCCCGAGGTGATCGGTCCGAGGAAGCGCGCGAGGGAGCCGACGGAGGTGGCGAGGCCGAGGAGACTGCCGCGCTCATTCTCCGGCGCGACTTTCGAGATCAATGAAGTGAGCGCGGGATAGCAGAGTCCCTGTCCGATCGCGATCAGCAGCGCGACGACGTACAGCAGCGGCACGCGCCAGATCGACGGGATGATCACGAAGCCCAGCGTGAACGCCGCGGAGCCGATGATGATCACGCCCGTCTCGCCGAGCTTCTTCACGGCGCGGCCAATGAGTCCTCCCTGAATCGTCGCCACGATCGCACCCATGAAGAGGAAGAGGTACGCCATGTCGAGCTGACGGAAACCGAAGCGCTCGCGCCCGTGCAGCGTGACGCTGATCTCCATCCCCGCGACGGCGAGCAGAGTGAGGAAGAGTCCCCCCATCAGCGACGCGAGGATGCCGCTCGCCGCGATCTCGCGCCAGAGCTTGCGATCGAACTGCGGCGGGAGTCCCGAGCGCGGCACGAGATCGGGCGGCTTCGATTCTTTGAGCACGCTGAGCGCGATGAGAAACGCGGTGAACGAGAGTCCCGCGGCGACGAGTCCCGGCAGGAGATTTCCCGGCATCCCGCGCTTCGTGCCGGCTTCGGACAGGATGCCGCTCATCGGAGGCCCGAGGATGAAGCCGAGGCCGAAGGCGGCACCGATGAGACCCATGCCTTTCGCGCGATTCTCGGGCGTCGTCGAGTCCGCGATGTACGCCTGCGCCGTACCGATGTTCGCGCCGCCGACGCCGGCGATGATGCGCGACAGAAACAGAATCGAGAGGCTGTGCGTGAACGCGAAGAGGAGATAGCCCGTGAAGCTCGCGGTCAGGCTGACGAGGAGGATCGGCCGGCGCCCGACGCGATCGGAGAGCCTCCCCCACACCGGCGCGAAGAAGAACTGCATGATCGAGTAGATGCCGACGACCGCGCCGACCGCGATCCCGCTCGCCCCGTACTCGCGCGCATAGAACGAGAGGAAGGGGATGACCATCCCGAATCCGATGAGATCGATGAAGACGGTCAGGAAGAGGACGAGAAGCGAGGAACGGCGCATGCGCGGCGCGGAGTTTACACGGGCCGCGCGGCAGCGGTGCGGTATCGTGACGGTGTGAGTGACGCGACAGCGACGACGCGGATGTGGAGCGCGGTCGCGGCGATCGTCGTCGCGGGCGCGTATCTTCCCATCGCGCTCCTGACGGGCACGGTCGCGTGGCTTTCCTATCTCGCCGTCTTCGACTCGACGGCGTTGATCGTCGCGGTGCCGACGACCTCGATCGTGAT
>DATELS010000689.1:0-5354 GCA_035276365.1 Thermoanaerobaculia bacterium | reverse complement strand
ACTGGTTGTACCGTGAATGGAGTGCTGACGCTGGCAGCCGGCGTTGTCACAGCAACCAATACCGGGGGATGCACCATTTCTCTCAAGAACACATCGCCATCCGCGCTGGTTACCGGCTCGGGCCGGCTCGGCGCCAACATGGGCTTGACTTGGAACGTCTCCGCCGGAACGAGCACCTATACCTTCCCCATCGGCCTCGCCGCCGCTTCGGCACCAGTGACGATTGCACTTCATTCGGTCCCAACCGCGGGATTCGTTTTCGTCACCGCGTTCACCCCGGCAGACGCCGGCATAACGTCGTCCGACGCGGGACTCGACCCCGCGCGCGACGTGAATATCGTGTGGCGCATCGACCTCAACGTCGACCTCCCGGCGACCGCGGACGTCACCTTCAACTTCGCCGGATTTACCGACGCCGGGGCGAGTCCCACGACGTTCGTCTGCCGGCGGAGTTTGG
The DNA here is from genome assembly GCA_035276365.1 of Thermoanaerobaculia bacterium. Classification (GTDB taxonomy): domain Bacteria; phylum Acidobacteriota; class Thermoanaerobaculia; order Gp7-AA8; family Gp7-AA8; genus QHVT01. The sequence goes on along the minus strand of DATELS010000689.1, from coordinate 4,897 downwards.
GTGGCTCGAGCGCCTGGGCTCCGACCGCCGCGACGACCGGGCCGACCTCGATCACGGCCGCCAACTTGAGCACGGGCCCGCCGGCGATCAACTGGTTCGTCGCGGGGAACCAGCGCATCGATCACTACGCCATCACGGCCGCCTCGCCGCAGACGGCGGGAGTGCCTTTCACGGCCACCGTGACGGCGCAGGACAAGTTCAACGTGAACGTGTCGGACGCCACCAGCATGGTGACGATGTCGTCCAACCAGGGGAACGCGGAGTTCGACAGCGACGGCAACGGAACGTTCGGGGACGTGACGAAGCCGCTCACCGCCGGCACGTTCACCATCTCCACGCGAGACACGACTCCCGAGCAGCTCCAGATCCGCGCCACGGACACGAGCGCGGTCACCGGCGCGTCGAGCGGCATCACCATCAATCCCGCGGCCGGTGCACCCGCATCGCTGGTCGCGACCGCGGTCAGCGCTTCGCAAATCAACCTGAGCTGGCCGGCGGCGAGCGGCGCGACGAGCTACGAGATCTGGCGCAGCTCGCTGAACAGTTCGTACGCGCTGGTCAACATGACTTCGTCGACGGCATACAGCGACAGCGGCCTCACCGCCAATCGGACGTATCTCTACAAAGTGCGCGCCGTCGGCGGCACGACGTTCAGTCCGACCGATGTGGCAACGACGGTCGTCTTCACCGATCCCGCGCTGACCGGCGTCGCCGTGAAGGCGGTCCACCTCACGGAGCTGCGCAGCGCCGCCGACGCCATGCGCGCCGGGGGAGGTCTCACCGCGGGAACCTACACGTCGATCGCGGCCGGGAGCACCATCACCCGCACCCACATTCTGCAGTTGCGCACCGCTCTCGATGCTGCGCGCGCGGCGCTCGGGCTTCCGGCGCTGACATACACCGACCCGACCATCACCCCGGAGTCAACAACGATCAAGGCCGCCCACGTCGAAGAGTTGCGCGCGGGAACGCAGTAGCGTGGCAGCACTCCGCGTTCATGGAAAGCGGCGACTGCGGTCGCTGCTTTCCATGAAGCTGACTGCCGCCGGCCGAGGCGGCCGGCGCTACACAGAGGCTAGTGCAGATACGTCCCCTGCACCTTCGAGTACCACGCGTCGCCGGTGCGGTTGTCGACCGTCGATCCGAAGCCGCACCAGCGCAGATCGAACGTCGGCGGAATCTCCTGATGAATGGAGATGCGGATCGTCACCTGGCCGAAGTTCTGTCCCTGCGGAAGGGGGTCGTGAATCATCGATGCGGCGGGGAGCGTCACCGTGCGCGTGAAGTGCGCGCCATTGTCGCCGTCCGCGATGATGTCGAACGTGCGCGGCGCGTTCTCGAGATTCACGATGCCGTAATTCGTGCGGAAGTCCGCATTCTGCCGTAGTCCGTAAATCCAGCCATCGACGGGTTGGAAATCGTCGACGCCGGGACCGCGCAGGCTCGCGCCGTAGATGCCTTGCGAGAACGTGCCGGGAGCGCCGTTCGGCGACGGCGTCCAGATGCGCGCGTAGACGTCGATGAGCGCGTCGAAGTTCGTCGTGCCGTCCGGCTTCAACGCGCGAACGAAGAAGGCGCCGAGGCCGGTTTGGTGGAGGACGTCGGTGACGAAGGCGGGGAAGAAGCGCGTCGTGTTCGCGGCGAGGTCGAGCTCCGCGATGGGCGTCGTCACGCTGCCGCTGCGTCCCTGCGGAAGCCAGAAGACTCCGACGTGCGCGGGGAACGGCGAGCGATTGGCGAGCGTCACGTCCGTTTGGAAATGCGTTCCGTTCGCGCCGGCGACGTCGCCCGCAATCGGGATGAGCACGTTGAACGTCGCGCCCTCGCGCTCGGCGCCGTCGGTGCGGATCTGCTGCGCGGAAACAGTGGTGGCGAGAGCGAGAGCGAGCACGGCGAGGGAGCGGCGCATGCGGAGGAGAACACAAAAAAAAGCGGCGGGCTTTCGCCCGCCGCCTTCATCGATGCGAGGTGAACTACTGGCAGGTGCTGACCTTCGTCTTGCCGACGCGGGTCGACCAGTTGAACTTGCCGTCGGCCTTGAGGTACTCCGTCGTGAAGTACATCGTGCAGTCGTCGGCCGGGTCGACGCTCATCGAGGCGTAGTCGCCCCAACGCGCGAGGGTGGCCTGCTGCGAGCCGCGGGTCGTCGGCGCGACCGCGGTCTCGTTGCCGAGGGTGCCGGCCGGATCGCCGGGGGCGCGGCTGGCGAAGCGGATGTCCGGCTTGATCGTGCTGGAGGAGACGCTGTAGCCGACGATGATGTTGCCCTGCTTGTCCATCGCGCCGCTCGACATCCAGCGGTACGCGTTGTCCGGCTGATACGTGCCCTGCTGGAACAGGGTCGGCGTCGCGCCGCCCGTGCTGCGGAGCTCGTACCAGCGGACGCCGGTGACGCTGCCGCTCGTGACGGCGTGCGACACGAAGAGCGCGTCGTAGCCAGCGAACTGGCGGAAGGCGAGGCGATACATCAGGCGATCGGCGAGGGAGTCGAGCTGCTGCGACGTGCCCGGCTGCGGGATGCAGGTGCCGCCGCCGCACGCGCGGCTGTACGCGGCGACGGCGACGTTCGTGCCGGCGCTGAGCGAGGAGTTCGCGCTGTTCGCGAAGTCGACATGGAGCTTGCGGACGGTGAGCGCGTTCGTCGTGGCGTTGATCACCCACTCATCGCGCGGCGTGATCGTCGAGCCGTAGCCCGCGTCGAGGTCGGCCGGAAGAAGACTGGCCACCGTCGTCGTGAAGCACTGCTGCAGGCCGGCCGGGTTCGTGCCGGCGCGCATCGCTGCGCCATTCCACGCGCACACCCAACCGCCGTTGAATGTGCGGCCGCGCTTGAACATGTTGTACGTGATGTAGTAGTTGCCGTCGGTGCCGACGCCAACCTTCGGGTAGTCGTTGAAGTTCGTCGAGTAGTTGAACTCGTAGAGGTTGTACGCGCCCGTCGCGTCTTCCGTCTTCGAGACGGCGACGCACTGGCGGTAGCCGGAGGTCGCGCCCTGGCTGACGGCGAACTGCGTCAGAACCCAGCGGCGGTTGATCTTGTCCCATTGGACGATCGGATCGCCGTCGTTGTAGACGCGGCACGGGGAGCTCGACGGGAACGACGCCCACAGCGTGTTGCCGAGGGACGGGCCGGCGACGACGGAGCCGGAGGCGGTGTCATAGACGGCGAACGCTTCGTTCACCCACTGCACGTACTGCGAGGACTGACCGTTGACGACCGGGCCGCCGACGGCGCCGTTCGTGTCGGGAGGAGCGGCGTCCGGCGTATAGCCGCCGCCGAGACCGACGCCATCCCACTGCGTCGGCGTGGTGGTCGACGCGGCGTTGATGGTCACGGTCTGGAGAGCGGGATCCGGGGCGCCCGGCGCGAGACCGTCGGGCACGTTGACGCGCTTCGGTTCATTCTTCTCTTTCAGAGCCCCGCCGCCACGATGGATCGGCAGGTCTTTGATCTTGGCGGAACTACCGGTGTTGACGGCGTTCGAGACTTCGATCGGACCGGCCGCGAGGACCGGAAGTGCGGCAAGACCGAAAGCTGCCGCGAGGGTGATGATGCGCTTGTTCATCCGTTCTCCTGTTTGATTTGTTTGCTGAAGTGCGGCAGGCGACAAGGCAACGGGTCTGCCAAGGCGTAACTTATTGATTCCATTGGAGGGGAGGGGGTGGGTCGGCCGGGAAGGGTCAGATTTGCGGCCGAAGAATGGGTGAGAAATGTGGCCAAGAGGGTCGAGAGGTGACCCTTCTAGCGAGCGTGCCGTTCAAAAAGCACGCTCTCGTGCGCGTTTCGGACGCTTCGTCGCCGCTCACATGGTTGGCCGATGGTATTCACGACATCGGTCCATGCATCGCGATCCATCATCCGATGTCATGAATGACTCAACTCTGGACACTCACGACATCAGCGCATGTCGTGAATGACATGGTTCGACGTCACGCGAGCGGTCGTCCGATGTCGTGAATTCCATGCAAGTGCCTCGATTTGAGATCGTTGCATGTTGATCGCGACATTCAGCGATATCGCGCGGATCATTCGGCGATCGCTCGTGCCGTATGAGTCTTGGACACTTTTGACATGGACTGATGTTGTGAGTGTCCAGATTCATGTAATTAACAACATCGGGTGATGTCATTAACAACATCAAGTGATGTCATTCGAGACATGGGACGATGTCATTCATGACATGAGGCGATGTCATTCATGACATCGGGCGATGCAACGCGCGACATGCACCGATGCAACGCGTGACGTCGGATGATGCATCGCGCGACATGGTGAGATGGTGTGCGTTGCATCCATCGATGTGTCGCGCAACGTCGGTGAGCGCCGTCATGCTCTGTCCGCACGCGCTTCAGTCGCGTTCAGTTGCGCCGCGCCGACGCGACGAGTGCGAGCTCTCGCGCAAACGACCACGGCGCGGCGTCAACTGCAACGCGCCCCGCAGCGCCCCCTACGCCAACGCCTCTTCCACCAGCGCCTTCTGCTGATCCTCGTGCCGGTGGTGCGAGCCCGTCGCGGGGGCGGCGGCTTTCGGGCGGCCGACGTAGCGCAACGTCTGATTCGCTCCCACCACCGCCGCGAGGTGTTCGTGCAGGAACGGCCATGCGCCCATGTTGCGCGGCTCCTCCTGCACCCACACGATCTCCGTTGCGTTCGGGTAGCCCTTCAGCGCGTCGAGGAGCATCGGCCGCGGGAATGGGTAAAACTGCTCGAGGCGCAGGATCGCGACCTTCGCGTTCGCCTTGTCGCGCGCGGTCCTAAGGTCATAGTAGACCTTGCCCGACGTGATCAAGACGCGCTTCACCTCGTCGCTCGTCGCCACGTCGTGCAGCACCGGCTCGAAGCGGCCGTGCGTCAGCTCGTCCACCTTCGACACCGCCATCGGATGCCGGAGCAGCG
>DATELS010000688.1:0-5685 GCA_035276365.1 Thermoanaerobaculia bacterium | reverse complement strand
TGACCTGCACGTTCGTCGCGGTGTTCGGACCGTGGTTCTCGACGAAGAGCGTGTAGCTGATCGACTGTCCCGGATGGAACGGCGACGACGTCGTGAGCGTCTTCGAGATCGAGACATCGGCCGACAGCGCGGCCGTACCGTTGTTGCCGGTGTTGTCCGTGTTGTTCGAGCTATCCGGATCGGGCTCGACGCCGTTCGCGCTGGCGCTGTTGTCGAATGCGCCCGCGGCGTTGATCGTCGCGGTGACGGTGATCGTCGCGTTGGCGCCGGAGGCCAGCGACGGAATCGTGCACGGCAGCGGGAACGAGCAGCCGCCTCCGCTCACGTTGGTGATGGTGAGGTTCGACGGCGTGTCGGTGACCTGCACGTTCGTCGCGGTGTTCGGACCGTGGTTCTCGACGAAGAGCGTGTAGCTGATCGACTGGCCCGGATGGAACGGCGACGACGTGGTGAGGGTCTTCGTGATCGAAACGTCGGCCGAGAGTGCGGCCGTGCCGTTGTTGCCGGTGTTGTCCGTGTTGTTGCTCGTGTTCGGATCGGGCTCGACGCCGTTCGCGCTGGCGCTGTTGTCGAACGCGCCCGCGGCATTGATCGTCGCGGTGACGGTGATCGACGTGTTCGCGAGCGGCGCGATCGACGGGATCGTGCACGGCAGCGGGAAGGAGCAGCCGCTGCCGCTGACGTTGGTGATGGTCAGGTTCGACGGCGTGTCCGTGACCTGCACGCTCGTCGCGGTCGACGGGCCTCCGTTCGCGACGAGCAGCGAGTAGCTGATCGTCTGGCCGGGATGGAACGGCCCCGCGGTGTTCAGCGTCTTCACGATCGAGACGTCCGCGGACGCGGCGGCCGTGCCGTTGTTGCCCGTATTGTCGGTGTTGTTGCTCGGGTTCGGATCGGGCTGCGTCGCCGACACCGTCGCGGAGTTGTCGAACGCGCCGGCGGCGTTGATCGTCGCGGTCACGGTGATCGTCGCGTTCGCGTTCGCGGCCAGCGACGGAATCGTGCACGGCAGCGCCGCGCAGCCACCGCCGCTCACGTTCGTGATGGTCAGGTTCGACGGCGTGTCCGTGACCTGGATGTTCGTCGCGGTCGACGGGCCGTGGTTCTCGACGAAGAGCGAGTACGAGATCGTGTCGCCGATCGAGAACGGACCGCCGGTGGTCAACGTCTTGACGACGGAGACGTCGGCGGCCGAGGAGAGGAAGACCGTGGCGCTGTCGTTGTTGGACGTCACGCCGTCGACGGTGGCGCTGGCGGTGTTCGTGACGAACGCATTCACGACGTCGCCGGCGGTGATCGTGTACGTGGCCGTGCACGTGATGGACTCGCCCGGATCGAGGAAGTTGTCGAGATCGCCGACCGTGCTCACGGCGGGACAGGTGACCGTCGTCTTGTCGTCGGAGACCGTCACCGGTCCGGCGAGCGGCGCGAAGCCGCTGTTGGTGACGAGATAGCTGTAGTGCAGCACGTCGCCCGGAATCGTGAACGTCGACTCCGCCGCGGTCTTGTCGAGCGTGAGGCCCGTCGTCGCGTACGTGGCGTCCGAGTTCGGCGAGTTGTGCGGCGTGCCGGAGAACGTGCCGGTCGCATGCGCGGTGTTCGTGTGCGAGCCGGGCGTGACGGCCACCGGCCCGGCCACGCACTGCACGATGTGGTTGTCGTTCGCCGCGACGGCGACGGGGAGCGTCGTCGACGACAGCGTGGCGTTGCACGTGGCGACGTTGAGCGTGTCGTCGGTCAAGCTGATCGGGTTCAGCGGCACGTCGCCCGTGTTCTCGATCGTGAAGCGGTAGAAGACGTTGCCGCCCGACACGGCGCGGAACGCGCTCCACGGTCCGCTCGCGGTCGGGCCGACTTCCTTGAGCAGTCCGATCGACGGGGACGGCGGCGCGACGACGAGCGAGTCCGACGCCGTGTTGCCGTTGATCGTCTGCGCATTGATGACGTGCGAGACGTTGCCGCTCGTGTTGTTGTACGTGCCGACCGCGGGCGCGGTGACGTCGACCTTGACCGTGCACGTGCCGCCGCCGGCGATCGATCCGCCGGAGAACGCGATCGAGCCCGCGCCTGGAGCCGGCGCGAACACCGGCGCGCCGCAGCCGGACGTCGATGCGTTCGGCGGACTGGCCACGACCATCGCGCCCGGCGCGATGGGGAAGGTGTCGCCGAACGCGACGCCGCTCAGCGCGTCATTCTGATTCGGGTTCGTGATCGTGAACGTCAGCGTGGAGCGTCCGTTCGGAAGGATCGGCGTCGGCGCGAACTGCTTGTCGATGACCGGCGGCAGCACGGCCACGAGCGAGTCGGTGGCCACGCTGTTGATGTTCGTGCCGCTCTCCGTCGTCGCCAGGAAGCCGCTGACGTTGCCGTGCGGCCCCGCGGTCGTGGCGGTGACGTTGACGGAGACCGTGCACGAGCCACTTGCGGGAATGTTCGCACCGGTCGGAGAGCCGAACGTCAGCGTCGTCGCGCCCGCGGCGGGCGCCCACGTCGGACCGCCGGTGCACGTCGTGCTCGCGGCCGGAATCGCCGCGACCTGCACGCCCGCGGGCAGCGCGTCGGTGAAGTTCGCGCCGGTGAGCTGCGTGGAGTTCGGGTTCGTGAGCGTGAACGTGAGCGTGGAGACGCCGTTCACCGCGATGGGCTTCGGCGAGAACGACTTCGCGATCGTCGGCTGCTGCGCGGTGGCGCAGACGGTGAAGTTGACGTTGTCGATCGAGAGGTCCGAGCCGGGATTCGTGTTCGAGGAGTTGAACCCGTAGATGCGGAAGTACGTGAGGCCGGAGGGATTGAGGCCGCTGTTCACGGTGATCGGACCGATCGGGGTCCACGCCGTTCCCGCCGCCGTCAGCGCTGCCGAGTCGCTGAACACCGACGTGCCGGTCTCCGGCCGCGTGTTGGTGGTGCCGGCGAAGACTGCCAGCCCGTTCGCGCCGTTGTTCGTGCGGCGCGCCTGGAAGTTCAGCGTGATCGACGTGACGCCGGTCGTGTTCACGCCGAACTCGAAGTAGTCGTCGTTCGTCGTGACCAGCGTCGCGCCCGTGGCCACGCCGCCGTTCGTGCCCCAGGACGACGAGCCCGCGGTGTTCGTGATCGTCGACTCGGTCGTCTGCTGCGCGCTGAGACCACCGCCGATCGCCGCGCTCGTCGTGACCGTGGAGCTCGAGGCCGCCGGATTCGAGACGTTGAAGCCGGTCGGGAACGCCCACGTCGCGACGGAGACGCCGCAGAAACCCGTGCCCGGAGGCGGCGCCGTGTTGACCGTCAGGTTCGCGGTCGCGTTGTGGCCGGTGTCGATCGTGCCGACGAAGAGATTGTTCGTCGTGTTGACGAGCGTGCCCGTCGCGCTCGGCGTCACGTTCACCTTGATGATGCAGTTGCTGTTCGCGGCGAGCGTGCCGTTGGAGAAGCTGATCGAGCTCGCGCCGGCGTTCGCGGTGAGCGTCGGCGTACCGCAGCCGCTCGTCGTCGCCGCGGGCGGGGTCGCGACGATGAGGTTCGCCGGCAGGTTGTCGACGAAGTTGTAGCCGCCGAGGGTGCCGGGGTTGGGGTTGGAGAGAGTGATGGTGAGCGCGGAGACGCCGTTGAGCGGCGCGGGATTCGGGCTGAAGCTCTTCGCGATCGTCGCGGTCGTCGGATCGATGATGTTCGCGATGCGCGCGCCCGTCGAGAAGTCGGCGTTGTAGTGGAAGCTGCTGCCGGAGAAGTCGTAGAGCAGCGTGTTCAGCGTCTGACTCGTGCCGCCGCCGCTGAGGATCTTGATCGTGTACGTCGTGACGACCGTGTTGCCGCCGGCCTTGAAGTCTCCGCCGACGCATGCGCGATAGTTGGGACTGTTCGGATCGTTCTCCCACCCGCAAGCGTCCGCGTAGAGCTTCGGGTTGCCGAACTGCATCACGAACGGCGAGTTATCCGCGGAGTAGTTCGTGGAGACGGAGAGCACCTGGAAAATCGTGTTCGGGAAGTTGATGAATTCTTCGAACTGGTTGTAACCCTGCGTGGCGGTGCCGCCCGTGAGCTCGATGATGTACGTGTTGCCGACGACGAGACTCATCGCGCCGCCCGGCGGCACGGAGACGAGGCTGGGGGCCGTGAGTCCGTACTTCACGTCGCTGATGGAGTTGCGGCTCTGCGAGATGAGGTGCTCGACGTAGATCTCGCGCGGCGTCGGCGTCGAAGCGGTGCCCGTGAAGTCGGTGGCGGTGATGTGATAGCGGCGCGTGGTGTCGAACGCCGCCGGGTTCTTCGTGACTTCGACTTCAAAGTACGCGTCGGCGCAGCCGCCCGCGGAGATCGAAGGCAGGACGACGGTGCCGAGCGTACCGGGACGGAGGTTGATGAGCGGATTGACCGTGTCCCAGACGAAGTTGACCGAGACGTTCGTCGTGGCCACGGTGCTGCAGACGTGCGCGCCGACGGGGAAGTCGTTCGGCCCCGTGCTCGGGCTATTGCTGTCCAAACCGACGATGTTCCAGGTGATGGGCGTGACGGTCAGCGCGGCGTGCGCGGCGGCGGGAAAGAGAAGCGCGGACAGCAGCGCGACGGCGACGACGGCGTACGACGATGCGATTCGATTCATACCGGATTTTTTTCCCTCTGGCGTTCGGAGCGGACAGACCCCACACACGGCGCACGGCGCGCACACTTCACGCGAACGTGAGACAAGAAGTGGATTGTCGGACCTTGGACGATTCTCTTTGCGTGACGCGCGAGCGTCAACGGCAGAGTGCGTCGTTTCGCGTCAGGGATGGCGCACGCGCGCGCAAATCTTTCGTCACGGTGTCGGCGAAACCTGCGCGCGTGCGATCAGTTGCTGCCGACGGTGCCGAGGGCGCTGCGCAGCTCGTCGAGGTGCGCGTGCTTGATCGTCGTCACGCCGGCGACGATCGACTCGGCGAACGCGTACGCGCTCATTCCAGCCGCGCTGCGCCCGCCGTTCAACGCGTTGCGCATCTCCGTGAGATCGACGGCGCGCACGGGCGCTCCGGCGACGATCGCGTTCGTGTACGTCGCGTTCGCGAGTCCGGCAGTCCGTCGAAGCGCATCGATGGCCGTGCGTAAATCGTGAAAGTCGGCAGCGCGGATGCGGCCCGAGGGATCGTCGGTGAGCGCGATCGTGCTGGCGACGTCGATCGCGCTGTTCGCGCCCGGCGTGTTCGTGGCGTCGAGCGCATGCACGCGATAGAGGTACGAGGTCGCGGACGCGAGTCCGTTGTCCTGATGCGACGTCATGCTCGTCGTCAGGATGGGGATGAAGGCGCCGCCGTTGAAGCTGCGCTCGACGACGTAGCTCGACGCGTTCGCGACGGGCGACCAGACGATCGACGCCGAGGTCGTGCTCGTGGCGACGGCATCGATCGACGCGGGCGGCGGAAGCATCCCGCCCTGCACCGCCACGTTCGCGGAGCCGGTGATCGTGGCGTTGGCGACGTCGGTCACGGTGATCGAGTGCGTGCCCGCGCCGCGCAGCGTCACGCTGAACGTCTTCACGCCGTGATCGTCGTTGTCGAACGCGGCGTTGGACGGCAGCGTGGCCTGCGCGTCGGACGACGTGAAGTGCACTGTGCCTTCGTACGACTCGGCGATGTTGCCGTGCGCGTCGCGCGCGGTGACGGTGATCTCGAACGGCGTGTTCGCGGGCGCGGATGCGGGCGCGTTGATCGTCAGCGACACCGCGGGTCCACC
>DATELS010000687.1:0-7201 GCA_035276365.1 Thermoanaerobaculia bacterium | reverse complement strand
CATCACTATGAGACTCTGCGACTATGAGACTGTGAGACTGCTTCTCACATCTCCGCCAACAACTTCTCCCGACACTTCTCCATCCTCCTCCACGCCACGCCCTCGTTGAACGAGCCGTCGACGAGGAGCACGATGAAGTAGCCGTCTTTGACGTCGTAGCTGAGGACGGCGAGGTTGTCGAAGCCGATCTTGAAGCGTTGCGGCTCGCCGGCGCCGACTTGCGCGCACATCGTGCGCAGGCGCGTGAGGAAGATGCCTTGGTAGGCGCCGAGGATGCGGAGCTGGTGGTCGGAGAGATCGCGGTCACACACGAGCTCCACCGTCTCGCCCTCCCAGTCGAGGAAGAGTGCGGCGAGCGCGCCGTGCGTCGTGACGAGCATCTCGTCGAGAATCAGTCGGAACATCACTCCCACATCACCAGAAACTTTCGTGCCTCGACCGCTTCCGGCGACTCCGGTGCCGAGGCGATGACGCGTTGCAAGTAGGTGCGCGCGACTTCGACGCGTCCCGCGGCCTGCGCGACGATGCCGAAGCGCAGCATCGCGATCGTCGAGCTCGGATGCGCCTTCAGGTAGTCGAAGTATGCGCGGCCTGCACCTTGCGCGTCGTGCCGGCGCTCGCGCAGAAAGCCCGTGTACAAGAGCGCCGCGTCGACGTTCGACCGCGACAGCCACTGCTCCGCGTCGCTCGCGCGTCCGAGGCGGTCGAGGGCGATGCCGTTGTGGTAGGCGGCCTGCGCGCGCAGTGGCGAATTCTCATTCGCCCAGACTTTCTCCAGCTCGCTCGATGCCTTCGCCGGATCGTTGAGGCGCAGCAGCACGAGTCCGCGGTTGTAGTGCGCCTCTTCGAGCGATGGATTCAGCTCGAGCGCGCGGTCGAAGCTCGCCAGCGCCTTCTGCGCGTCGCCGGAGAGCATCAGCGCGAGTCCTTTGAGATTCTCGACGTCCGCGGGCGACGCGCCCGACGACTTCGCGCCTTCGAGCTGCTTCAGCGCCGCGTCGTACTGGCCGCGCAGGATGTACTCGACGCTGCGATCGCACACCGACGACGATTGCGCGAGGAGTGGAGCAGCGAAGAACAGCAGCGCGGCGGCGCGCTTCAGGCGGCGCCTCGCACTTGCTCTTCGATCTGGATGTCGCCGCGCTTCACCGCGTTCACGAACGCGTCCACGACGCGCGGGTCGAAGCGCGTCCCGGCGAAGCTCTTGATCTTCTCGACGACGTAGCTCAGCTCCATCGCCTTCTGGTACGGCCGGTTCGTCGTCATCGCGTCGAACGTGTCGGCGATCGCCACGATGCGCGCCTGCATCGGAATCTGCTCGCCCTCGAGGTTCTCCGGATAGCCGCCGCCGCTCCATTTCTCATGGTGATACTTCATGCCCGGGATGATGTCGATGAGCTGCGCCACGCCGCTCATGATCGCCGCGCCTTTCGCGGGATGCTGCTTCATCACCTCGAACTCGTCTTCCGACAGCGCGCCCGGCTTGCGCAGGATGCGGTCGTCGATGCCGATCTTGCCGACGTCGTGCAGCAGCGCGCTGATGCGCAGGTTGCGCATCTCCTTCTCCGGCAGCGCGAGGTTCTTGCCGATGCCGATCGAGTAGCGCGCCACGCGCTCGGAGTGGCCGCGCGTGTACGGGTCCTTCGCGTCGATCGCGGCGGCGAGCATGCGCACGGAATTGAGGAAGAGGAGGTGATTCTCGTGCGCGGCCTTCTTCAGTTGATCGATGGCCTGCTCGATCGACGACGACATGACGTTGAACGTGTCGGCGAGCTCGCCGATCTCGTTCCGCGTCTTGATCTCGACGCGCTGCTGGTAGTTGCCTTCCGCGATCTCGCGCGTGCGTTCCGCGAGGAGGCGAATCGGACGCGCGATGCCCGACGCGAACAGCACCGCGACCGCGACCGCGAGGAGCAGCGCGATCGCGCCCCACTGCACGGTCGCGCGGATCATCTCGTCGACCGACGCGAACGCGCTCTGCTCGGGCTTCTGCACGATCACGCCGACGTTCGGCGGCGCCGGCGCGACGGTGCCGAGGACTTTGACGCCTTTGTCGTCGTAGGACTCGGTGAGGCGCATCGGCGCGCGCGTGAAGTCCTGCACGATGCGCAGGTTCTTGAAGTTCGGATGCTGCACTTCGATCGACGGCTCGCTGTGAATGAGCACGCGGCCGTCGCGATCGACGAGGAACGCCGCGACGCCGGTTTTGCCTTCTTCGCGCACGCGGTCGACGATGCGGCGCAGGCTCACGAGTCCGACGATCGCGCCGATGACCTGATTGTTGTCGACGACGGGCACGCCCATCACGACGACGGGAAGGTTCGACACGCCGTCCTGCGTGATGCGGCCGACCGAGGGTTGGCCTTTGAGCGCGACGTCGCGGGCGATCGTCATCTCGTTCGCGATCGCGGGATCCAACTGCGCGGGCACGGCCTCCGCGCCCTGACCGTTCGTGTTGACGGTGCGGATGGCGATGAGGTCGCTGTCCGGCGTCATGAAGTCGAGGATCCAGTTCGTCTCCGGCGCGTACGTGAACGGGTCCGTGCCCGCGGGCAGCGCGCGGCGGAGGTTGCGCACGCTGCCGGCGATTTTCGAGAGCTGCTGGCGATTGCTGTCGAGCAGGTTCTGGACGTCGGTGGCGATGCTGACCGCGGAGCGCGTCAGGTACTTTTTCTCGAGCGTTTCGAGCGAGTCGCGGTTGATGCCGATGAGGAAGACGTGGGAGATGACGAGCGGCAGCAGCCCGACGAGAACCATGGCGCCGAGAAGGGTCCAGAGGAGACGGGGGCGGAAGCGCGCGGCCATTGCCGCGATTATAGAGGACGTGCTCGGCCTCTACCTGCACCTGCCGTTCTGCGCGCAACACTGCACGTATTGCCCGTTCGCGATCTCGACGGATGGGACGCTGCAGGACGATTACACGAACGCACTGCTCCGCGAGATCGCGCAAGCGGACCGCCGGCGTCCCGCCGGCTGGCCCGGCGGCGTCCCGCCGCCGGTGACGAGCGTCTACATCGGCGGCGGAACCCCATCACACACGAGCGTCGCGAATCTGCAAGTCATCTTCGCGTCGCTTCGCGATCACTTCGATGTCGCGCCCGATGCCGAAGTCTCCATGGAATCCAACCCCGAGGACTTCACGCCCGACGCGCTCGCGGCATGGCGCAACCTGGGCGTGAACCGCATCTCCGTCGGCGTGCAGTCCTTCCACGACGCCGAGCTCACCGCGATCAGCCGCGTGCACGATCGCTCGCGCGCGATCGCCGCCGTGCGTGCGGCAGTAGCGAGCGGCGCGCGAGTCAGCCTCGATCTCATGCTCGGCCTCCCCGGCCAAACCGCGGAGTCCTTCCGCGAAACCCTCGACACCGCGCTCGACCTCGGCGCCGGCCATCTCTCCCTCTACATGCTCGACCTCGAAGAACGCACGCCGCTCGAGGTGCAGGTGTCGCGCGGACGCGTGTCGCTGCCCGATGAGGAACTCGTCGCCGATCTCTACGTCGAAGCGATCGAGCGCCTCGCGAGCGCGGGACTCGCGCAGTACGAGATCAGTAACTTCGCGCGCGAGGGCGAGCAATGCCTCCACAACCTCCGCTACTGGACCCGCGCCGAATACCTCGGCCTCGGCCTCGCGGCGCACTCCTTCATCGGCGGCGAACGCTTCGCGAACACGCGCGACATCCGCCGCTACATCGCGTCCTCTCCGGACGCGCGCGACTTCTCGGAGGAGCTCGGCGAGGGCGAGGTGCGGCGCGAAACGATATTCCTCCAACTCCGTCAGACGGAAGGGATGTGCTATGAAGAGCTGGTCCGACTCTGCGGACAGGAGGGCATTGCATGGACGGAACGCGGACTCGAGGGTGGATGGCTGAGAAGGGTGAGGGAGCGCGTGGCGTTCACGCCCGCGGGTTTTCTGCAAAGCAACGACTTCATTGCGCAGCTCTTCTGATCGCGCTCGTCGCGCTGCCGGCTCTGCCCGCGATGGCGCAGTCGGCGAGCCATGACATCGAGTTCGATCCGACGATCACATACGAGGAGTTCGCGAAGTTCGCGCGACTGGCAGGGCAGGCGATCTATCACACGCCCGTCGAGCCCGCGCGCGCGGGCAGCCTGCTGAGCTTCGACATCGGCGCGTCTGCGGTGGCGGTGCCGATCGATACGAACGCGTCGTACTGGCAGAAGTCCGTCTCCGACGATTTCTCGGTGAGCGGACACATGGTCGTGCCGCGCCTCGTCGTGTCGAAGGGGTTCTCGGTGATGAGCGTGTCCGCCTCGTACGCGAAGTGGAGCGATATGAGCGTGTGGGGCGCGGGAGTCGATGTGCCGATCATCAACGGCGGCCTCGTGAAGCCGACGCTCGCCGTGCGCGGCTCGTACTCGCAACTGCGCGGCGTCGACGAGTTCGATCTGAAGACGAACGGCGTCGAGGTGTTCCTGTCGAAAGGCTTCGGCCCGATCACGCCGTACGTGGCGGTGGGGCGCGCGCGCACGAAGGCGGAGGGGATCGTCGAGTCGCCGATCATCACGCTCCTGCCCGTCCCGCCGCTCGTGCTCAAGGACAGCTCGAGCACGAACCGCTACACCGCGGGCGTACGGATCTCGCTGCTCTTCCCGAAGATCGTCGTGGAGGCCACGCAGGCCGAGGAACGGAGCTACGCGGCGAAGGTGAGTTTCGGGTTCTGAGGAGTTAGAGCGGCGGACGTTCGCCGCGACTGTCCGACCAGATCGAAAGGACTTCGATCACTTCGTCGGGTTCGAGCGGGCCAATGCGCGGCTGATTCAGCAGCAATCGGAACGCGCGCGTGAGCTCGTCCTGTACCGCCGTCGGCGCCGCGGTGCGGTTCTTCCGCCACCACGTGTTCAGCTTCTTGATCTGGCGCCGCGCGACATCGCCGCCTTCGATCCGGACGAGCGTCACTCTTCGCTCTGCAACTCCCGGATAAGTTGATCGGCACTGATCTTCTCGCCGCGATCACATCCGGCGATGGCTTCGAGAAGAACGGCCTTCAGCTCGGGATCGACATCAAAGCCGGTCTCGTGATCGTCCGCGATGAGGGTGACGACAGAGCCTTCGGGAAGATCGCCCTCGTAGACGATTTGCCCGCGGACGACCTTTCCGGATGCGACTCGCATGGTCGAGATTTTACTTCCCCGTCTTCTTCTTCGGCGCCTTCGTCGCCGCTTTCGCGGGCGCGCTGCTCGCGTTGATTGCCGACTGGATCGCGGCGATCGTGAACGAGCCTTCCGGGCCGAAGCCCATGATCTGGCCGTTCACGATGAACGTCGGCGTCGAGTTCACGCCGAGGGTGAAGGCGCGGCTGACCTGGTCGAGGAGGGCGGCGCGTTCGGCTTTCGACGAGTAGATCTTCATGATCGGCGCGGGGTCGATGTCGTGGTCCTCGAGGTACTCCTGGAACACCTGATCGAACGCGCGCTTGCCGATCGCCTCCTGATTCTTGAACACGTAATCCACGTACTCCCAGTACTGCTTCGGGGCCACGCGCTGGATCGCGCGCGCGCCCATCGCCGCCGGCACCGCCCACTCGTGATGCTCGAACAGCGGCAGATCGAGTCGCGTGTAGCTGAGGCGCGACAGGTACTTCTGAATCATCGGCTCGATCTTCTTGTGCGCGTTCGCGCACGTCGGGCACTGGAAATCCGACAGCTCGAGGATCTGCGCCTTCGCGCCGGTCGCGCCGCGTTGCGCGCCGCCGGCTGCGCCGAGGAGCTCGCGGATCGTCTTCGCCGGATCAGTCGTCAGATTGCCGCGGAAGCCGACGATCAGGAACTGCTCCGACGCGTCGAGGTAACCCTGATACGCGAACGGACCGAACGGCGTCTCACGATTGATGCTCACCGCTTTGAGCCCATCGGGCAGTGGGAACGGCGCGATCGTCGTCGTCACCTTCAGCTTCAGCATCTGCCCGGCCTGCTCCGTCACGCGGATCGCGGCCGGACGCGCGTCGTGCGGCAGCGGCACCACCGTGCCGACGATGACCTGTCCCGAGCGCGGCGAGTGCAGGAGATACTTCTGCGTCCCGCAGTACTCGTCATCCGAGCGCAGCGTGACCACGTACGCGGCAAAGTTCGCGGGACCGCTTTGCACCGGCTCGACGGTCAGCACGCCATTCGAGCAGCGCGGCAGCACCTTCGCCGCATACGACTTCAGCGGCGCATACGGATCGAGGCTCTGCGCATTCGCGGCGGCGCAAGCGAGGAGCGTGAGGGCGAGAAGGGCTCGTTTCATCACTGCGCGTTAACAGTGCGATAGCCGTGTTCAATCCACTCGCGCAAACCGCCGGACACATGCACCACGTTCCGGAAGCCGGCGAGGATGAGCAGCTTCGCGGCGAGCGTGCCGTCGGGATCGCCGTCACCGTACACGACCACCGTCTGATTCTGATAGGGCAGCAGCTCGGGAAGCTGACGCTCGATCGACTCGAACGGCGCGTTCAGCGCGCCGGCGATGTGTCCCGTGGGACCGCGATACGCGGTCTCGGGACGCACGTCGAGGATCACGACCTGCCGCGAGTCGAGAATCATTTCATTCGCGATCTGCGGCGACACCTCGGCATACCCGCCCGGCGTCATCGACACACCCACGGTCTTGCAGCCCGCCACCACGACCAGCATCAGCGCAACGACGATCCGTTTCCTCACAACACCTCCAGATCGAATTCCGAGCGCACGTCTCCGACGAGCGTTCCCGCATGATTCCGCAGCGGCCACTCGCGTTGCAAGCCGCGTGCGTCGACGTCGACGCCGAGGAGCTCGAGGACGCGGAGGATGACGGGGTTGCGGCCGCGGTCCATCGAGCCATCGTCGACCTTCAGCGCGATGCCGAGGGAAGAGTTGGGAGCGAGGTTGAGGCGAGGGGAGAGCGTCGCGCAGAGTGCGGGCGAGAGCGCCATCGCGTAGAAGCCTTCCGCACCTTCCTTCGCCACGAGATCCCCGTTGAACGCCGCCATCAGCGGCGTTGTGAGACTCCAATTCCCCGCGACGTAATGCGGGAATCCCGTCATCGACGCGACCACATGTCGCGCGCTCGACTCGTACTGCTCCGGCGGCGCCATCAGCCGCGCGTACGCGAACGCGGCGCGATAGAGCGTCAGGAAAAACGCGGGCACGCCGCAGCCGTCGATTGCGATCGGAATCTCTTCGGGCTCGATGCCCGCGAACTCCGCGAGCGTCGCGCGCATGAGCA
>DATELS010000686.1:0-5379 GCA_035276365.1 Thermoanaerobaculia bacterium | reverse complement strand
GGCAACGCGGCATGCGTTGCCGTCAGCACGATGAGTCAGAACGTGAAGCGCACGCCGAACCTCACGCTCGTCGGCGGCGTGCGTAACACCGCATCCTTGTAGTGAGGGTTGGGCGGGACGACCTTCTCCTCGTTCCCGGCTTCGTCCTCGATCGCCCATCGTTGATCGAGCAGCACCGCGCGTTGCGTGTTCAGCACGCTGAACACGTCGAGCAGGAAGCGCACGTCCGCGCGACCGAGGGTGAGCGGATAGCCGAAGTGCAGGTCGACGTCGTAGTTGCTCGGCGTACGTCCTTCCGCGCCGCGTTTCGTGAGGAAGAACTCGTAGCGGCCGTACGCGTCGCTGTAGCCGTAGCGCGTCACCGGCGTGCCGCTGCGCCAATACGCGGACGCGCCGATCTCGAGCTTCCACGGCGTGTTGTACACGCCCGACGCCTTGAACTGATGACGGCGATCGTTCGACAGCGGTCCGTCGTTCGTGATCTTCGTCAGGTCCTGCCCATCGGTGAAGAAGTCGAAGTAGTCGTACGCCGCGGTGATGTTCGGATCGGCGCCGACGTTCGTGAACGGCGCGTACTCGCCGTCGAAGTTGCCGTCGAGGTGCGAGTACAGGTACGACGCGATCGCCTGCCAGTTCTTCGAGAAGCGCTTCGTCGCGTCCACCTGCACACCCTTGAACGTGCGGCGCGCCTTCGGCGCGGGGAACGTGTGGACGTAGTCGAGCGCGAACACGCGCTGCATCAACCCTTCGCCCGGATTGCCGATGCAGTACGTGCCGTCGTCCGCGCAGAGGAAGTCTTCGATCACCTGTCCGTACTTGCGATAGATGCCCTTCACGCCGACCGACACGTTCGGCATGACCTCGCGCTCGTAGCCGAGAAGCACTTCGTTCAGGTACTGGTTCTGGAGATCGGGATCGGCGGGCGTGACCAGTCCGCCGAGGATCGCCGAATCCGTCTTCACCAAATCGTCCGCGAGCGGATCCGGCGTGAGGCTCGTCGGACTGAAGTTGAAGATGCGCGGCTGCCGCTCGTACGAGTACGAGCGGATCACGAGATCCATCGGGATCTCTTCATAGAAACGGCCGAACGACCCGTACAGCTTCTGCGTACCGCGGCCGCTCGGATCGAACACGAAGCCGAGGCGCGGCGCGAAGTCTTTGTCGAGATCGATCTGCACGACGCCCGACGCGTCGATGATCTGCTGCTTGTCCCAACGCACACCGTAGGTGAGCACCAGCTTGTCGTTCACCGACCAGCGGTCCTGCAGAAACGCCGTCGTCACCTTGTGCGCGGGCGACGCGTTGAGCTGCGACGTCGGCGCGTTCGCGATCGTCGCGTCGGGCGTCGTCCAGTAGAAGTGTTTGTAGATCAACCGGCCGCCCTTCTCGAGGATGTCGACCTGCTGGCCGCCCGACATGCGCTTGATCACTTCCGCCTTGTCGTGCTCGTACTCGAGACCGCCTTTGATCTCGTGCGTGCCGAGGATGCGCATCGCGCTCGCGCCGTAATGCTTGCGGTCGAAATTCTTTTTCTGGATCAGACCGAAGCCGCCGGTGTTGAAGACGTCGATCGTTTCATCGCGCGCGTCGCGGAACTGCACGACGTCGCCGTCCGCCGACTCGGGACCGACCGAGTTTTTCTCGTTGTGCTGTGCGGCCTGCGCGCTGAGCACCCAGTTCGTCGCCACGACGCCGTCGTAGCGCAGCGCGTAATCGCGTCCGCCGAATTCCTGCTCGCCGAGGTACGTCGTCGGATCGCCGTTGAGCGTGTGGTTCGTGCCGTCGTTGATGGCGCCGGTGTCCGTGCGCGGGTCCTGCAGGAACGTGAAGACGAGCGACTGGCTCGGCGCGAAGTTGTACGTCAGCTTCGCCGACGCGAGATCGCGGTCGCTCTCCGACGTCTCGACCTTGCCCGCGCGCGGACCGGCGGCCAGCACGCTGCCCTTCGTGTGATGGACGGTGTCGTATGCGCCGAAGAAGAACAGTTTGTCGCGGATGATCGGACCGCCGGCGTCGAAGCCGACGTCGCGCCGCGTGAAGCCGTCGATCGTGCCGACGGTCGAGACGACGGTCTTCGCGTCGGCTTGCAGCGTGTCGGAGTCGTAGTAGCCGAAGACGTCGCCCGCGAGCTCGTTCGTGCCCGACTTCGTGATGACGTTGATGATGCCGCCGGTCGAGCGTCCGAATTCCGCCTCATAGCCGCCGGTCTTCACGTCGACTTCCTGGATGAACTCGAAGTTGAGCTCTTTGCCCTGGAACCCGTACTCCATGTTCGTGGTGTTGACGCCGTCGACGTAGAACGCGTTCTCCGCGCCGGACGAGCCGTACACGGTGATCTTGTCCTGATCGTTGTTCGCGGGATTCGCATCGGTCGAGACGCCCGGCGCGATCTGCACGATGGACGAGTAGTTGCGCCCCGTGGGCAGCGTCTCGATCGCCTGCGTGTCGAAGTTGGTGCTGATGGACGTCGACGTCCGATCGATCAGCGGTGCCGCGGCCGTCACCGTGATCTCCTCCGACAACGCGGCGGTCAGCGTGATATCGAGGCTCGCGGTACGCCCGAGATTCACGACGATGTTCGGGTAGCGCACGGGCGAGAAGCCTTCGAGCGACGCCTGCAGAGCGTACGTCCCGGGCGCGAGCGTCGGATAGCGAAAGATGCCGCGCGGGTCGGTGACCTGGACCTGCGGACCGGTCGCGCCGGTGACGGTGACGGTGACGCCGGGAAGGGGATCGCCGTGATTGTCGGTGACGGTGCCGAAAAGCGCGCCGGTCGTGAGTTGCGCCGATGCGCTGACGGCGCAAAGGAGAAGGAGAGGGAGGAGAACCCGGAGAGAACGAGTCACGAGAGACCTCCTGATTGTTGGAACCGTTTGAACAAGCATACGTCAGCGCGCCGGGAAATCGGCGAGCTTCGGATCGAGCGCGATGGCGCGCTGCATGGCTTCTTCGGCCTCGCGATCGTGTCCGAGGCAGCCTTCGGCGGCGGCGATGCCGGCGAAGAGACGCGCACTCTCGCGCGCGACGCCGCGAAAGTCGGAGAGCGCGCCGGCGCAGTCGCGCGCATGTAAACGCTCGACGCCGCGCGTGGAGAGCAGGTCATCGAGATTCGTACGCGCGGACGCGTATTTCGGATCGATCGCCAGCGCCGCGCGAAACGCGCGCTCGGCATCATCGACGCGCTTCTGCTCGCGCAGGATCAAGCCTTCGTTGTTGAACGACTGCGGCGTGCGCGTGCCGCTCGCACGGGCGGGTGCGGCGGCGGTGGAGTCGATGTAGCCGAGGGACTTGAGGTTCGCGAGTTGCTCGTCCGATGGCCGACGGCCGGGGGCGGCCGTCGCTACACTGAAGTAGCGGCGATAGTTCACGCTCGCGTTGTTGTGCGACGCGCCGATCGGCGCTGCGATGCCTTCGCCGTGCGGGAGTCCGAGGCGATCGATGAGCGTCGCGCAGACTTGATCGACGTGCGCGGGCTCCGCGCTCTTCGCCTCGCGCGGCCACTCGATCCACACGCCCTCATTGCGATGCCACTTCGCCGCGGTCGCGGTGGCGGTGCTCGACTCGTGATGCGCGCCGCCCCAGTCGAAGCCGTGATCGGACGCGATCACGAGCTCGGCGTCGAGCGACTCGGCGATACGTTTCCACTCGCCGAGGATGGCGTCGATGCGGCGAAAGTACGCGCGCGCCTTCTCGATGTCGCCCGACGTGAAGTGTCCGATCTCGTCCGTGCCCTGGAAGTACACGATCGCGAGATCGGGCTTCTCGCGCGTGACCCACTCTTTCGCGCGCGCATGCACGAGGTCTGTGGCGGCAACGTAGTCGCGCGGCAGATCGCGATCGGTGACGACGACGCCTGGCTCCGCGGGATACGTCGCCCACAATCCGAACACGCCAACGCGTTTGCCGCCGTACCGCGCGATGTTCCAGATCGCCGGCACCGCGCGCTCGTCGGAGGTGATCGGCTCCTGTTGCCGCGTGACGGGATGAAACCGCGTGAAGTCGAGCACGCGATGCTCGACCGGCGACACGCCGGTCATCATCGACGTCCACACGAGCGGCGAGAGCGGCGGATGCTGCGTGAGCATCACGCGCCGCTCCGCCCGCGCAAAAATCGCGCGCAACTCGGGCATCGTCCCGTCGTTCGCAAAACGATCGAGCAGGCGAAAGTCCGCGCCATCGAGACCGACGAACACGACGCGCGTCCCCTTCGCGCTCCGATCCACCACGGTCTTGACTGCGCCCTCGGGGAGGGGGCGGGTGCACCCCGACGCGAGAGCCGCCAGCAGCGCGACCAGCCGGAGAAGTCTCAAAGTCTCAAAGTCGCTAAGTCTCAAAGGAGAGGCTCGATAGTATCGTCCTCCTTTGAGGCTTTGAGACTTTGAGACTTCGAATCATCCTGGTCGAGCCCCTCGAGGCCGGCAACGTCGGCGCGGCGGCGCGTGCGATGAAGAACTTCGGCTTCACCGATCTTTGGATCGTCGGCGGGAAGACGGAGCGTGTCGATGACGTGTCGGCGTGGTGGGCGGTGGGCGCGATCGACGTCGTCGAGAACGCGACGCGCGTCGACACGCTCGAAGAGGCGCTCGCGGATTGTCATCTCAGCATCGCCACCACCGCGGTGCGCGAGCGGCATGTGCACGAGCAGCTCACGCCGTCCGAAGTCGCGTCGCTGGCGATGGAGCACCTCGGCGACGAGCATCGATTGGCCATCGTCTTCGGTCGCGAAAAGTCGGGACTCACCGGACGCGAGATCGCGCTCTGTCAGCGCACCGCATCGATTCCTACTTCACCCGACTTCGCGACGATGAACCTCGCGATGTCGGTCGGCGTCTTCTGCTACGAGCTCGGCAAAGGACTGCGTCCGCGCGCATCCGCGCCCGATCCCGCGCCGCATCATCTGCTGCAGCATCTCAACGCGCATGCGCGTGTGCTCTTCGAGCGCATCGACTACTACGGCGACAAGAATCCGGAGCGCATCTGCGCGGAGCTGCAGGCCATCGCCTCGCGCGCCGGGCTCTCGACGCGCGAGGCTTCGCTCCTGTTGTCGCTCGTGCGGAAACTCACTTCCTCGCGACGCAGTAGTACGACAGAGCATCCCCCGGCATCGACTCGAAGCGAAGATTCCTGAAGCCTGCTTCGCCGAGGAGCTGGACCGCGCGCTCCTTGCCCCACATGCGGCCGAGGGCTTCGCCGTCCTGGCCGAGGGCGACGGGGAGCGCGTGGAGCGTCGAGAGCGCGTAGAACATCGGCGCGAACGGATGCTCCATGTTGCGCGCGAGGTGACTCGATGCCGCGGTCTCCTGCATCACGAACACGCCGTCGCGCTTGAGCGCCGCGACGATGCGCCGCAGCGCGACACGCGGGAATCCGAACTCGTGC
>DATELS010000685.1:0-3634 GCA_035276365.1 Thermoanaerobaculia bacterium | reverse complement strand
AGACGTCGCCGCATCAGCCGGCGGGGACGCCGGCGCTCCCGGACGGTTTCCCGAACAAGAAGCCCTGCACTTCTTCGCAGCGGTTCTCGCGCAGGAACTGCACCTGCGCTTCCGTCTCCACGCCTTCGGCGGTCACGGCGAGGTCGAGGCCGTGCGCCATCGCCACCACGCCGGAGACGATCGCGCGGTTGCTGCGGCTGTTCTCGATCTCCTGCACGAACTCGCGGTCGATCTTCACGCGGTCCAGCGGGAAGCGGCGGAGGTAGCTCAGCGACGAGTGTCCCGTCCCGAAGTCGTCCAGCGCGATGCGCACGCCGAGCTCGCGCAGCTCCTTCAGCGTCGCGATCGAGCGCTCCGTGTTCAGCATCGCCGTGCTCTCCGTGATCTCCAGCTCCAGCAGGCGCGGCTCCAGTCCGCTTTCCTCCAGCGCGCTCGCGACCACGTTGCACAAATCCGTCTGCTGGAACTGCCGCGGCGAGAGATTCACGGCGACGCGCAATCGATCCCACGTCTTCGCTTTGCGACAAGCCTCGCGCAGCACCCACTCGCCGATCGAGAGGATCATGCGCGTCTCTTCCGCGATGCCGATGAACTTCGCGGGCGGCACGATCCCGTGTCCCGGACGATCCCAGCGCAGCAGCGCCTCCATCCCCACCACCTGCCGCGTGTCGAGTCGCACGATCGGCTGGTAATACACGAGCAGCTCGTGACGATCGAGCGCGCGGCGCAGCGAGTTCTCGATGCTCAGCCTCTCCGCGGCGCGGCTGTTCATCGCCGGCGTGCAGAGTTGATACGAATTGCGGCCGACCTCTTTCGCGCGATACATCGCCCCGTCCGCATTCTTCAGCAGCGCCTCCGCGGTGTCGCCGTCGCTCGGATAGAGCGCGATGCCGATGCTCGTCGTCACGTACAGCTCGTGCCCTTCGATGCGCACCGGATGCGCCACGGTGTCCAGCAGCTTTTGCGCGATCTTCGCGGCGTCGGTCGGCGTCGTGAGATCCGTGAGCAGCACCGTGAACTCGTCGCCGCCCATGCGCGCGATCGTGTCGCCCTCGCGCAGCACCGTGCGCAATCGCACACCCACGATGCGCAGCAGCTCGTCGCCGAGACTGTGGCCGAGGGTGTCGTTGACGAATTTGAAGCGATCGAGGTCGAGGAACATCACCGCGACCGGCGTCTGCTGCCGTTTCGCGTGCGCGAGCGCGATCGTCAGCCGGTCGCGGAACAAGAGCCGGTTCGGCAAACCCGTCAGCGCGTCGTGGTACGCCTGATACTCGATCTGCTCTTCCGCGCGACGCCGTTCGCTGATGTCACGCGACACCGCGACGATCTCCGTCAGCTCGCCCGTGATCGGATCCGCGATCGCGCGACTCGTCGTCTCGAACCAGATGCGCGTGCCGTCGCTGCGCACCGCGCGGTAGCTGAACGTCTGCGGCGCGCGCTGCGTCTCGATGCGCTCCGTCACCTCGCGCACGCCGTGATGATCTTCCTCCGCGATGAACTCGAAGATCGAGTGGCCGACCATCTGCGACGCGTCGTATCCGAGAAGACTCCGCACCGCCTCGGACACATACAGAATCTGTCCGCGCATCGTCGAGCGCGAGATGAGGTCCGTCGAGTTCTCCGCCATCAGGCGATAGCGCGCCTCGCTCTCGCGCAGCGCCGTCTCCGCGAGCTTGCGGTCCGTGATGTCGATGACCGTGCCTTCGATGATCTGCGGCTCGCCTTCGCCGCCCGTGAGGTGCGCGCTCTCGAGCAGCCACACCGGCTGACCGTCTTTGCGGCGCAGACAGATCTCGACGCTGCGGATGCTGCCGTGCGTTTGCGCGATGCCGACGAAGTTGTCGCGCTCCTGCGGATCGAAGTAGAGATCGCGCGCGTTGAGCGCGAGGAACTCCTCCTTCGACTCGTAGCCGAGCATGCGCGGGAGCGCGTCGTTGCAGTCGAGCATGCGCCCGTCGACCGTGTTGCGATAGACGCCCGCGAGGTTGCGCTCGAAGAGCAACCGATGGCGCTGCTCGCTCGATCGCAGTGCGCGATACGCGCGGCTCCGTTCGAGCGCGCTCACGAAGATCTCGCCGGTGATGCGCAACAGCGCGATCGTCTCGTCGGACCAGCGCGTGTGCCGCGTGAGCATCGTCGCGCCGACGCTGCCGATCGTCCGCTTCTTCAGGATCATCGGCACGAAGATCACGCTCAGCAGTCCCTGTCTCTCCGCGATCCTCCGCTCATTCACCGCCTCGGCCGGCATGTCGTCGCGATGATTGACGATGACGTCGAGCCGCTGCTGCAGCCGTCCGATCCACCACGGGAACGACGCGGCGGGCATGTCGCCGTAGTAGTCCTTGCGTTGCTCCGCGCCGGGCGCGTCCCATTCGTGCGTCATGCGGATGCTGAGGTCATCGTCGGACAGCAGCATGAGATGCGTGCGGTCGGCGCCGATAAAGCGGCCGATCTCGCCGAGGATTTGTTCGATCGCGGAGTCGAGCTCTTCGTCGGCGAGGTTCGCGAAGCGTGTGGAGATGCTGGCGATGAGCTGCTCGAGCTCGACGCGACGCCGCAGCGCCTCCTGCGCGGAGCGGCGTTCGGTCGCGTCGATCGCCATCGCGACCAAGTCCGCCATCGAGCTGGCGAAGTTCTCTTCTTCCGCTGTCCACGTGCGCGCGGCGCCGGTGTGCTCGAAGCAGAGGACGCCGGTGATTTGGCCGAGGCGGCGGATGGGCGCGTCGAGCATGGAGGTGACGCCGAAGGGATCGAGGTACGACTCGGTGAAGCCGCTCGTGCGCGGGTCGAGACGCGCGTCGTCCGCGGTGATCGTGCGCTCGGTCTCGAGTGCCTTGAAGTAGACGGGATAGCGCGCGGCGGTGAGCTCCGCGCCGCTCGAATGCAGCATCGGCGTGCGCTCGAACAACTCGCTGCAGCGGATGGACTGGCGGTCGGGCGTGAAGAACCAGACGCCGACGCGCTCGACGTCGAGCGTCTCCGCCGCAGCCATCGCGAGATCGCGCAGCGCCTCGGCGAGATTGCCGGAGTGCAGCGACGGCCGGCGCGCGAGATCGACGAGGACCGCGTTCTGCCGCCGCAGCCCACTCTCCGGCTCGCGGAGAAGGGTCTCCAGATGCGGAGTGGACCGCTTGCGCACCGACGATGTGTCCGACACCGAGAACCTCGAAGGGAATGGTAAACCTGGGGCGGGTCGGGCCGTATCCGCTATTCATGGTGCGGCGGCTGGCTCTGCTGTTGATCGTGATCGCGGTGGCGCTGCGGATTCACGAGGTGTATCGCGGCCCGAGCCGCGTCCCCGCGCACGTCGCGCAGCATGTTGTGATCGTCGGCGACTCCGTCGCGCGCGGACTCGGCGCGCACCTCGCGGGCGTCGTGAACCTCGGCATTGACGGCGCGCGGACCTACACCGTGCGCGCGCGTTTCGATGGAATGCGGAGCGCGTTGCGCGATGCGGATGCGATCGTGATGTCGATCGGCGGCAATGATTTGTTCGGAGACTCCATGGCGCGGACGGCATCGATGCTCATGCCGGATCTCGCGATGCGCGTCGCATCGTCGCGCGTCGATCGACTCGTGCGCACGATCCGCCGCGAGAACGCGCACGCGCGCATCTACCTCCTCGGCCTGT
>DATELS010000684.1:0-4980 GCA_035276365.1 Thermoanaerobaculia bacterium | reverse complement strand
CATCACTTCCGCACCGGCGAGCGCGAGCTCCTCGAATACGCGGCGCTCTTGCACGAGGTCGGAACGCACGTCGCGTATCAGTCGCATCAGAAGCACTCGTACTACCTCATCAGCCACGCGGGGCTGCGCGGCTTCACGAGCGATCAGGTCGCGGTCGTCGCGAACGTGGCGCGGTACTACCGCAAGTCCGTGCCGCGCGACGAGCACGACAACTTCGCGCCGCTGTCCGACGCGCAGAAGGAAGTCGTGCGCAAGCTGACCGCGATCCTGCGCATCGCCGATGCGCTCGACCGCGGACGCAGACGCGCGGTGCGCGACGTCGGCGTCGCGGCGACGAAGAAGAAGCTGCGCCTGCACGTGCGATTGCGCGGCGACGCGGACGTCGAGCTCGCGGCCGCGTCGAGGCGCTCGAAATACTTCGGAAAGGTGTTCGGAAAAGATGTCGACATCGAAAGCAGCGCCGCCTGACCGCTTCATCGTGCTGTTGCGCCACGGCATCGCGGAGGACGCGTCGCCGGACAAGAAGGATGAGGATCGCAGTCTGACCGCGGAGGGTCACGCGCGGATGAAGCAGATCGCGCGCGGACTGGAGCGCGTGCTGCCGAAGGCATACGCGGTCTATTCGAGTCCGCTGCTGCGCGCGGTGCAGACGGCGTTGTGGGTGTCGAAGGCGTATCGCTCGCGCGTGGCGGTGAACACGACCGACGCGCTCGCGCCGTCCGCGACGAAGAAGGATTTCGCGGCGCTGCTCGAGGCGATTCAGGAGCAGCGCGTGGTCCTCGTCGGCCACGAGCCGAATCTCAGCGACAACCTCCGCGCGGTTCTCGGACTCGGACGCACGCAGTCGGTCGAGTTGAAAAAGGGCGGGTGCTACGGCATCCGCGTGCATGCGGACGGAAGCGCGGTGTTGGAGTGGATGTTGCCGCCGCGAATTTTGAGAAAGTTGTGATCACTCCGCGTACTTGCGCTTCGCCGCGACGCTCACCGTCGTCCACTCGCCATTCGCGAACACGCCGGCGCTGAGCGAGCCGCCGTACACACAGCCGGTGTCGAGTCCCAACGCGCGCTTGTCGAACTTCGGAGTACGGAGGGGCGTATGGCCGTACACGACAAAGCGGTCGCCCTTCCACTTCTCCGCCCACAGCACATCGTCCTTCTTCCGCTTCTGCCTCGGCACAGCCTTCCATCCGCCATTCTTTCGGCGGATCCAGCGCAGGTGCGAGACGATCTCCTGCTCCGCCTCGACGTCCTGCTGCGTGATCTCCATCTGCGGGAGAAAGCCGCCGTGCACCGCCGTCACCGCGGCGTCGGGGAAGTCGATGACGAGCGGCCAGGACTCGATGTAGCGCAGCAGGTCTTTGCGACGCAGCACATCGGCATTCTCTCGAATGAAGAGGCGCAGCAGCGGACGCGCGCGCTCGAGCACTTTGATCTCGTTGTTGCCGCGCACGGCGAGGTAGCCGCGCTCGCGCCAGAGGTCGAGACACTTCGCCGCCGCGGGACCTTTCGTCACGATGTCGCCGACCGACACCACGACGTCGCTCGCGCCCGGCGCGACGCGCGCCAGCAGCTCCGTCAGCTCGTCGAAGCAGCCGTGGATGTCGCCGATGAAGATGAGCCGCGCGCCGGGGCGCGTCGGATACGACTGAAAAATCACGTCCGCCACACGTCCCACTCATTCCGCATCCGCGCCAACCAGCGCCGCGGGCGCTCCGCGTACACGCGACGTCCGATCTCCATCGCCTCGAGTTCGAGCGCGCGTTGCCGCGCGTCGATCGCATCGAGCAGCGCGAGCGCGGTCGCGGGACGTCCGAACTCCTGCGGCGACTGCGCAACGATCTGCCGCAATACGTGCAGGTCGTGATGATCGCCGAGTGCGCGGGAGAGGGATTCGAGGACGGAGGCGTACGCCTTCATCATCGGCGGCCAGACGTCGCGCAGCAGTTGCATGTGATACCAGTGCTCTTTGACGACCTTGCGCCACTCGTGGAGCTCGTCGGGCATCCCCGAGTGATGCATCGCGCGGCGTCCGGCACGATACGCACGGACGAGTCCCGGCGCGATCGTGTCGAACGCGTCGTCCATCGCCGGCCACAGCGCGACGCGCGCCTGCGCCACGACGAGCTGCTCGAGCACGTTCGCGATGCGCGCGGCGAGATCGGCGTCATCGTGCGGACGCCGCGCGCGCAACGCGCGGCGTGCACGCGCGCGGATGTGCGGCGGCAACTGAAGCTTCGCCAATGCCTCGAGGACCGCGTCCGCATCGCGCGCGGCGGCGAGATCGTGCGCCGCGTCGCGGAACCACGCGTTCTCCGTCGAGTAGTGAGCGCCGAGGGATTTGCGGACGAGGCGGAGGAGGGCGCGGGTCTCTTTGAAGCGCTTCCGCGCGTCGTGCACGCGCTCGTCGATCGGCGCGCTCTCGTCCGTCAACTGCTCGCGCGCGCGGACGATCAGCTCGTCCATGATGCGCGGGATCGCCGCGGAGATCGTCTCGTCCCGTGTGAACGCGTACGGCACGCCCGCACGATAACAGCCTAAAATCGCGGCCGCTTGGCGAACAAAGCGCTTCCGCTGCTCAACCGCGAGCTCAGCCGGCTCGACTACAACCGGCGCGTGCTCGCGAAGGCCGAGGATGCGGCGGTGCCGCTGGTGGAACGGCTGCGGTTTCTCACCTTCTGCTCGCGCAACCTCGACGAATTCTTCATGGTCCGCGTCGGCGCTACGCGCGACCTCATCGACGCCGGCATCACCGAGCGCACGCCGGACGGCCTCCTGCCGTCCGAGCAGATGAACGCGATGCGGCAGCGTACCCGCGAGCTTTTGGCGGACATGTATCGCTGCCTCAACGAGCAGTTGTTACCCGAGCTTCGCACCCACGGCATCATCGTCGAGAGTTTCCGCGACCTCGGCGACGACGAGCGCAAGCGATTGACCGAGGAGTTTCGCGAGCGCATCGGCCCCGTGCTCACGCCGCTGGCGATCGATCCCGGACATCCGTTCCCGTTCGTCGCGAACCTCAGCCTCAACATCGCCGTCACCGTCGAGTCGGGACGCGGCGGCGAGCACGTCGTGCTCTTCAAGCTGCCGCCGCTGCTGCCGCGGTTCCTGTCCGTCGGCGACGGACGCTTCGTGCCCATCGGCTCCATCGTCGTCGCGCATCTCGATCACTTCTTTCCCGCGCTCACCGTGCGCGGCGCGGTTCTCTTCCGCGTCATCCGCAACTCCGAGCTGAGCATCGATCGCGACGAAGTCGAAGACCTGCGCGACTCCGTCGAGGCCGAGTTGCGCAGGCGCGAGCGGAAGCAGGTCGTCTGTCTCGAGATCGACGGCCGCGCGGACGACGACATCGTGCGGCTGCTCGTCGAGGGCACGCGCACGCGCGAGGAAGACGTGTTTCGCGTGCCGGGCTTTCTCAAGATCAACGACCTCGCCGATCTGTGCGATCGCGCGGATGCGCCGGCGCTCGTCTATCCGCCGTTCAATCCGCGCCTGCCGCAGCGGCTCGCGACGCCGGCCGACATCTTCTCCATCATTCGCGAGCGCGACGTCCTGCTGCATCGCCCCTACGACTCGTTCACCGCGGTCATCGAGCTGCTGCATGCGGCGGCGACCGATCCCGCGGTCGTGGCGATCAAGCAGACGCTGTATCAGACGGACGAAGACTCGCCGGTCATCGACAAGCTCGTGCTCGCGGCGCAGAACGGGAAGTCAGTGACGGTCGTGATCGAACTGCAGGCGCGGTTCGAGGAGCGGCGCAACCTCGCGCTCGCGGCGCGCTTGCAGGACGCGGGCGCGCAGGTCGTGTACGGCCTCGTCGGCATTCAGGCGCATGCGAAGGTGTGCCTCGTCGTGCGCAACGAGGAGGATGGGCTGCGGCACTACCTGCATTTATCGACGGGCAACTACAACGTCGACACGGCGCGCGTGTACACCGACCTCGATCTCCTCACGGCGCGCGACGACTTCGGCCGCGACGCCTCGCAGCTCATGAACGTGCTCACCGGATTCTCGGCGAGTAGTCTCACGCACGTCGTCGATCGCCGCGACGCGCGGCCGCAGTGGACGCACTTCGTCGTCGCGCCGTTCGACTATCACAAGGTGCTCGTCGCGAAGATCGACCGCGAGGCGAAGCACGCGCGCGAGAAGAAGCCGGCGCGCATCGCGGCAAAACTGAACTCGCTCGTCGATCCGCTGGTCGTTGACGCGCTCTATCGCGCGGCGGATGCGGGCGTGAAGATCGACCTCATCGTGCGCGGTATCTGCTCGCTCGTGCCGCGCGAGAACATCCGCGTGACGTCGATCGTCGATCGCTTCCTCGAGCACTCGCGGATCATCCGCTTCGAGAATGCGGGCGCGCCGGAGCTGTACCTGTCCAGCGGCGACTGGATGCAGCGCAACTTCGTGCGCCGCGTGGAGGTGATGTTCCCGCTCCTCGACGACGAAGTGCGCGAGGCCGCGGAGCAGATCCTCGAGATCAGCCTCGAGGACGGCGCGTCCTCGTGGCAGTTGCAGCCGGACGGGTCGTGGACGCCGCGCCGCGGCGGCCTGGCCAGCCAGGAGCGCTTCATTCAGATCACGCGCGCCGAGTCGGTGCCGATCGGCCCGTACGACGAGGCGATCGAGCAGGCGGTGAAGGTGCGGCGCAAGGCGAAGCGAAAACGCGTGCGCGGCTCGGTGTAGCGCTACGCGAGCACGACGACGTTCCGCTCCGCGCGACCGCGCGCGACTTCGGCGAGATAGAGCGCGCCGGTGAGCGTGTCGAGCAGCGACGCGAAGTCGGACGTCATGTCCCGATGCAGCGCGAAGACGACGGCGCTGAAGGTTATGCCGAAGGAATTGTTGTCGACGAGCGAACGCGCCAACGTCGCTGCGTCGTCGAGCGTCGCGTCGTGATGAAGCAGAAGAAACTTGTCGCCGCCGACGCGGAACGCATCCGCGCTCACTTCGCGCAGTCGCGCGGCGATCGCGACGAGCGTCTCG
>DATELS010000683.1:0-5154 GCA_035276365.1 Thermoanaerobaculia bacterium | reverse complement strand
GGAAGCGGAGCGCGACTTCCGCAAAGAGATCGCGCTGTTCCCCGAGGAGCCGACCGCGTACAAGAACCTCGTCGTGCTGCTCGTGTCCGAGGGACGGATTCCGGAGGCGACAGAGCTCCTGCGCTCGCTCGTGCGCGAGTCGCCGACGCCGCCGTCGTACATCGCCGTCTGCCACGTGCTCGACACGCTCGGCGACCGCCGCGGCGTGCGCTACTGGGCAGTGCAGGGACTGCGCAGATTCCCCGACAACCCCACGCTGCGCAAACTCGCGTCGTAGGCCGCCTCCCGTCATCCTGAGCGCAGCGAAGGATCTCCGACTTCGCGACCCGCGCATTTTGAGATCCTTCGCTGCGCTCAGGATGACGGGAGTGACTACAATTCTTTTCATGAAACCCCGCCACTGGTTTGCCTCCGCGCTCCTCGTGCTCGCCGTGTCCGCCGCCTTCGCGCAGCGGATCAGCGAGTCGATGCAGGTCACGGTCATCGAGGTGCCGGTCACCGTCGTCGACCGCGCGGGCAACGCTGTGCGCGGACTGACCAAGGAAGACTTCGAAGTCACGGACGACGGCAAGCGCGTCCCCATCGATTACTTCGAGATGATCGATCTCCGCGCGATTCCCGCGGACAAGAAAGACGCGCCTCCCGCCGCGCATCGCAACTTCCTCCTGCTGTTCGATCTTGCGAACTCGAGTCCGGAGGCCATCGTGCGCGCGGCGCGCGCGGCGCAGGAGTTCGTCGAGAAGCACATGGAGCCGCGCGACCTCGCCGCCGTCGCCGTCTTCAGCGTCGAAGGCGGCGCGCGCATGATCACCAGTTTCACCACCGATCGCTACGTCCTGCGTGCGGCCATCTCCACGCTTGGAAATCCCAAGTACTTCAAAGTCGCCGATCCGCTCATGATCTCGATCGCGTCGCCGGGCGTCGATCGCGGCACGGGCGAGACCGGCGGCGTCGCGGGCGAGAAGGGGAGCAGTCTCATCTCGTCCGTCGTGCTCGAAGAGCTGAAGCAGCAGAACGCGCTCAGCGAGCGCACGCAGGTCGCCGAACAGCGCTCGCGACTCAAACTGCAGCTCAAGCACTTCGGCAACGTCGCGCGCATGCTCGACAAACTCCAAGGACAGAAGCAGATCATTCTGCTGTCCGAGGGATTCGACCCGAGCGTGGTCACGGGACGCACGAGCCTGACGCGCGAGGAGACCCAGGAAACGACAGATCAGATCCTCGGCGGCGAGGCGTACAACGTCGACAGCGACAAAATCTTCGGCAGCACGCAGTCGACGACCGACATCGGCGAGATGGCCGCGCTCTTCCGCCGCTCCGACGTGCGCCTGCATGCGATCGACATCGCCGGCGTGCGTTCCGGCGTCGACGCGCGCGAAGGCGCGAAGAAGAAGTCGAACGAGGGGCTGCATCTCGTCACGCGTCCGACCGGCGGCACGGTGTTCGAGAACGCGAACGATCTCGGGGAAGGCTTCGACCGCATGCTCAAGCAGCAGGAGGTCATCTACGTCCTCGGCTTCAACGCGGGCAACACGGGCAAGCCGGGCAAGTTCCACGACCTCAAAGTGAAGACGCGCGCGAAAGGCGCACGCGTCGCCGCGCGCGCGGGCTACTACGAGCCGACGAACAAGATGTCGGATCTCGAACGCGCGCTCACGCTCGCGGAGATGCTGATGATCGACGCGCCGATGAAGGACGTCGACGTGCGCCTCGCCGCGACGACGCTCCCCGGTCCGGGCGGCAAGTCGCGCGTGCCGGTCGTCGTCGAGATTCCGGGCGAGAAGCTCCTCGGCGGACTGACGAGCGGCGCCGCGAACGCGAATCTGTACGTCTATGCATTCGATCCCGAGGCGAAGGTCGCGGACTTTCTGCAGCAGCGCGTGTCACTCGATCTCGCGAAAGCCGGCGAGACGATTCGCAAGAGCGGCGTGCGCTACTTCGGCACGCTGCGACTCCCTCCCGGCAACTACTCGGTGAAGGCGCTCGTGCGCGTCGAGGAAACGGGGAAGATCGGTCTCGTGCGCTCCGACGTCACGGTTCCGCAGTTCGATACCGCCACCGTCCTCCCGCCCGTCTTCTTCGCCGATCCCGCGGGCTGGGCGATGCTCCTCGGACCTTCGCGCGGCGATGACTACGCGTACCCGTTCGCCGCGGGCGACGCGAGGTACGTCCCCCTCTCGCATCCGTCCGTGAAGACGGGCGCCGACTACAACGTCGCGCTCTTTCTCTATCGCGTCCCGCTCGAGAACCTCGGCGTCACTCCGACGATCGTCAGCGGCGACAACGAGCAACCCGCCGCGGCGAGCGTGAAGCTCCTCGGACGCACATCCGCGGACGATCGCGGCGGCGTCAAACTGCTCTTCCGCTTCCGCCCCGAGGGGTTGCCCGCGGGCGAACATCAACTGCGCTTCACCGTGAAGGCGAGCGACGGCACGGAGCGCGTCGTGTCGCTGCCGTTCACGATCCTCTAAATGAAGAAGACTCTCGCGATCCTGATCGCCGCCGTCTGCGCCGTCTCCTGTTCGAAGAAAGAAAGCTCCTCGACGTTCGGCGGCGGTCCCGATCCCGACATCATCCTCGTCACGATCGACACGCTGCGCGTCGACGCGCTGAGCCGCAACAATCACGGCGCGCCCGGCAAGTCGAAGACTCCGTTCCTCGACGCGATGGCGAGCGAGGGCGTGTACTACGAGCATGCGCACGCGCACAACGTCATCACGTTTCCGTCGCACACGAACATCCTCACAGGACTGCTGCCGTATCAGCACGGCGTGCGCGACAACGCCGGCTTCACGCTCGATCCGAAACACAAGACGATCGCGCCGATGCTGAAAGAGCGCGGCTACGCGACGGGCGCATTCGTCGCGGCGTATCCGCTCGATCGCCGCTTCGGACTCACGCCCGGCTTCGACGTGTACGACGACAAGTATCCCGAAGGCACCGCGCCAAAGGCGTTCGTCGTGCCGGAGCGAAAGGCCGTCGAGGTCTTCGCCGCGGCGCAGAAGTGGTACGACTCGGTCGCCGAGCAGAAGAAGTTCATGTGGGTGCACATCTACGAGCCGCACCAGCCGTACAAGCCGGACTCGCCATGGCGCGAGCAGTATGCGAATCCGTACTACGCCGAGGTGGCGGAGGCGGACGACGTGCTGGGCAAGTTCCTGCGACCGCTGCTCGAGCGCCGCCCGAACACGATGGTCATCATCACCGGCGATCACGGCGAAGGCATGGGCGAGCACGGCGAGATCACGCACGGACTCTTCGCGTACGAAGAGACGCTCGCCATTCCGCTGATCCTTTGGGAGAAGGGAAAGATTCAGCCGCACGTCGAAACGCGTTATGTCGGCCATCGAGACATCGTGCCGACGATCCTCGATCGCATCGGCGCGCCGAAGCCCGCGGAGCTCACGGGCATGTCGCTGTTCCGACTCGACGACAAACCTCGCAACTCCTACTTCGAGGCGCTCACCGCCTCGCTCAACCTCGGCTGGGCGCCGCTCGTCGGCATGATCAGCGACGGCCACAAGTACATCGACCTTCCGCTCGCGGAGCTGTATGACCTCGAGCACGATCCGGTCGAGAAGAAGAACATCCTCACCGAGAACCGGAGGATGACGATTCGCATCCGGCAGATGCTCACCGACGCATCGCCGATGCAGAACGTCGGCGATCGCAGCATCTCGACGGATGAAAGCCAGAAGCTGCGCAGCCTCGGCTACCTCTCCGGCACGGCGGCGGCGAAGAAGGAGTACACGGCCGCGGACGATCCGAAGAATCTCGTGCACGTCTTCTCCGCGATCCACAAGGCGGTGGACGAGTATCAGCACGGCAAAGTCGAGGACGCGCTGCATCGCGCGCAGAAGATCGTGCACGACCGGCCCGAGATGTCGATGGCGCGCGACTTCCTCGCGTTCATGTATCAGGAGACCGAGAATCCCGCGGCCGCGGAGAAGGTGTTGCGCGACACGATCGCGATCGGCATCGCCAACGATGAAGTGAAGCAGCGCCTCGGCCTCCTGCTCAGCGAGAACGGACGCGCGGCCGAGGCGGTGGAAGTGCTGTCGCAGTTCGCGGCGAAGACGACGAATCCCGATCTCTTGAACGCGTACGGCATCGCGCTCGCGGACCTCGGACGCCTCGACGAGGCGATGCAGCAGTTCCAGCGCGTGCTCACGATCGACGCGACGAATGCGACCGCGTACCAGAACATGGGCGTGACCGCGCTCCGCGCCGGCGACGGCGCGCGCGCGCAGCAGTTCCTCGTGCGCGCGCTGCAACTGAACAAGGACCTGCCGCTCGCGCTGAACACGCTCGGCGTCGTCTACGCGCGCAACGGCAACTTCCCGCTCGCGCTCGACGCGTGGAAGCGCGCGGTGACGATCGATCCCAAGCAGTACGACGCGCTGTACAACATCGGCCTCGTCGAAGGCCGCGCCGGAAATCGGGCCGAGGCGAAACGCGCGCTCACGCAGTTCGTGCAGACCGCGCCGCCGAAAAAGTACGGGGCGGACATCGCGACGGCGCGACGCGCGCTGGTGGCGTTGCAGTAGCGCAGTCCCGCTATACTCCTGCTCGATTGGATACCGTCCCGTCCGACTTCGAGCAGCGCATCGGCTACACGTTCCAGCGTCGCGAACTTCTGCGACGCGCGCTCACTCACAAGTCGTACTCGCACGAGGCGAA
Organism: Thermoanaerobaculia bacterium; assembly: GCA_035276365.1. Classification (GTDB taxonomy): domain Bacteria; phylum Acidobacteriota; class Thermoanaerobaculia; order Gp7-AA8; family Gp7-AA8; genus QHVT01. Next base: position 474 of record DATELS010000683.1, on the reverse strand, counting down.
AGAGCTCGACGTCCGGCACAACGAGACCTTCGAATTCCTCGGCGACTCCGTCCTCGGCTTCGTCGTCGGCGATCTTCTCTTCACGCATTTCTCCGAGCTCGATGAAGGCGCGCTCTCGAAGATGAAGGCGTACCTCGTCAGCGCGCCGAGTCTCGCCGCGAAGGCGCGCGAGTACGGCATGGGCGACGTCATCCTCCTCGGCGTCGGCGAAGAGAAAACGGGCGGGCGCAAGAAAGACTCGCTGCTCGCGAACCTCTTCGAAGCCATGATCGCCGCGGTGTATCTCGACGGCGGCATCGAGCCCGCGCGGCAGCTCATCGAGCGCGTGTTCCTGCACGACATCCGCTCGATCAACGAGCAGGACCTCCTCTTCCGCGACTACAAGACCGCGCTGCAGGAGCTCGCACAGGGGAAGGGACTGCCGCTGCCCGAGTACAACGTCGTCGCGGAAGTCGGTCCGGATCACGATAAGAA
>DATELS010000682.1:0-13356 GCA_035276365.1 Thermoanaerobaculia bacterium | reverse complement strand
GAGCGCGGCGAAATGGACGCGGCGCGAGCGGCGCTCACGCGCGCGGCCGGAGCGATCGAACGCTGCGGCGACCGCGAGCTGAAACGCGCAATCATCTGGTACGCCGACGCGGCGATCTGCGCTTCGCGCGACGTTTGGGAGCCGACGCAGGCGCTCGCGCTCCTCGCCCGCTGCGAACCGATCTTCGCCGCCCGCGAACCGGCGCGCAGCCGTGACGCGCAGACCCTGCGCGGCATCATTCACCTCCACTCCGGCGAGTACGTAGCAGCGATGGAAGACTTCGCCGCTGTCGCCTCACGAACGGATGTGGCGAATCGCGTAGCTCGAGCGGATGCGCTGAGAAACCTCGCGAACGCGTTCGTCCGCGTCGGCCGACTGGATAACGCCGAGAGCTTGCTGCGAGAGGTTCGCACTGCCGATATCGATCTCGGTCGGAAGCTGCACATCATTCGCAACGACGCGCTTGCGGCTGTGCTCGCGCAGTCGCGGAAAGACTTCAAAGTCGCAAGCCGGCGGTTCGAAGATGTGCAGCGCCGCTTCGCGGCAGCAGGTGAACACGAATCGGCGATGATCGCGGGCAAAGAACGTGCGGTTTCGCTCGTCGCTGCAGGCCAGCTCGCAGACGCGGCCGCCGTTTTGCGGCAGCTTCTGGCAAGCGGTGTGGCCGCGGGTTCCGATCGCAAGCGTTTCACCGCCGAGGCTTTTGCATATCTGCGCGATCTGGCGGAACGGAACCAACTCACGTTCGACATCGCGTCCGCGGTCGCGGCATATGTCGATCGCATTCATGTCCAACGTGCGGTTCCGTTCACACCACCGATGTCGTCCCTGACGATGTGATCGCCTTGTAGAATCGAGCACGCGAGAGTGACCCCTTTACCGACCGAAGGGGGTCACCATGAAGAACCTCAACGCAGTCCGCAAACTCACGGCCGTCGCCGTACTCCTGTCGTTTCTCGCCGTCCCCACCGTCGCTGCGCTTGAACGTGGTCGCGAACCCGGCCAGCCGCCGGCGCTCGTGAGGATCATCAACGCGGCAAAGCGCATCCTCGGTATTACCACGACCGGCGACTTCCCGACGGTGCCGAAGCCGTAGCGAGGTGCAGAATGTCCCGACCTGGCGCCGACACCGCCAGGTTGACTTCGGTGTTATTACGTAGTCACTCTGTCATATCTAGGCGCTGCGCCTAGAGTGGCGACAGGACACTGCCTGCGCAACATGCTCCGTCGGTGCGCCTAGTTCGCAGGACGGCGTGTGGAAATGACCAGAACAAAACTGCTGATGTAGAATAACTTCACGTATGTTAGAAGCTGGCCCATATCGCGAACGCACAAACCTTCGTGTCGTAGTGCTGTCAGGAGTTGTCCTGCTCCTGGGCATTATCCTCATCATTATCGCGGGCCGGATTCAAGGCTATCCAACCTCGCACGCTGTGACACGCGACTTCGGAAGTGCGCTCGTAGTTACAGGGTCAGTGGCACTTCTATGGGAACTTTTCTCGCGGCGAACATTGCTAGCGGAGCTACTTCACGGCACGCGACTCGCCGAAGCAATTCAAAAGAGCGGAATCGTTGGGGTATCTCAACATTGGTACAACGACATCGAATGGCTTCGACTGTTTAGGTCGGTCCATCACTTGGATATTTTCTTTTCGTACTCGGACAAATGGCGAAACGCGTTCACGGAAGAGATGCGGGCATTCGCGGCGCGCGGGAAAGGCCGGATGCGTGTCGTTTTGCCTGATCCCGACGCACCGGAGGTCGTAGCGGCGTTAGCGAAACGTTTCGAGCGTCAGGATGACCAGGTTCGCCTGCACATCGTCGAGGCGCGCCAGGAATTTGAACGGCTTTTTAGCGAAAATGCGCATCCCGATTTCGAGTGGGGGATCTGGTATCTACCGAAGGAGCCGATGTGGTCATGTTATCGCTTTGATGACACGATTATCTTGAGCCTTTACCGCCATCGCAGAAGAGGCGAGGTGCCTACTCTCATTTTGGATCGCCGCGGGACTTTCTTTGAGTTTGTTTACGCGGAGTTTGATGCGATGGTACTAGGCAAGCCGCCACTTGCGCGCGAAGTAGTGTCGAGTGGGAACGGCACGGTAGCACCAAGCGCCTAACGTCACGCTGAAGCCGCGGGCCGTTCGCCGCTCCCGCCGGCTGAAGTCGCTCTCGCCTTCGAGATGCGCGCCGCTCACGCCGCTCGCAGATTAACGTTAGTCGCGGATATTCGTACGCGCAGAGCGTCGCATAAGGCGCGCGTGCTAGTGGTACATCTATAACCGTTCCATTCCAAGCGCACGATGCATGTGTTCGAACGCGTCCGCCATTTCTCTACAGGCACCGCAAATCCCTGTCACCGGACCGCCATGCCACGACCAGCGGAGTACCCACTCGCCGAGCCGGGACGGGACCGGCACAAATTCGGGCATTGCGATCATTGTCACCTTCCTGCACATATCGCAACGGACAACGCCGCGCGGATCGCATTGACCAGCGGACCGTGGAAAGACCAGACAAACACCATACTGAAACGCAGGAAGCCCGAATGCCTTAAACTGGGGAGGCGCTTTCCATTCGTTGAGCAGGCAACGTTCCTCAGCGTCATCTGGAGAGTCACTTAGACCAAAACGAGTGGCGCTCATTTCAGTTATGTATCGAAGCAAAGCAATCTGACGATCAGGTGCACTGACGCCCGGGAGCGCGGTCGATGAAACGTATCGCCACTTTGCGGCACGGCCTAATCCTAGATAATCAGCCGCACTCTCGCGAAGCTCGTAACCCTCCGCCGCCTTCGCAGGTACCGTGAGTCCGCTTGAAGTCAGGTATTGATCGATTGCCAAGTCACGACACGACGTACACATGTGCCGCCGTCGTGCCTCGGGTGTAGGTGCGACCGTGCTCAACGTCAACTCGCCTCCGCAGAGTGCGCACCGACCGGACGAAAAATAGCGAGGCATGGGAGAATCGACTCTACTCTTTATTGTGTCAATTTACCTCAGTGGCGCGGCCCGCTAACATTCGGCGCGCGGCGAGATTGTAACGGCCACGGTCGTTCGCGCGAACAATCATCAACTCGACTAACCGGACGGCGACCTCGAAATGCTGGCGGCACGGCACGCCGCATGTCCGAGAATCTTGTCACCGCTTTGCAGGGCACTGGGCGTTGGCTTCCAACCCGACGCTATGCGGGCGTCGAGCAATTCATCCGCCGTTGGTTGATGGTCCCAGACCGAGACCGACTGGATCGCGCCGAGTCATGTCGAATCGAAGACCAGAAAGGAACCATCGTCCGCGCGGAACAGGACGTCGTGCGTGAACTCGTCCTGAGTCACGACGTCGACCGGCTGCAGTCGCGGTTCCTGCTGCAGCGCCCATCGGAAGGCGTGCTCCAGCGTCGGTAACGACGCGGCATCCTGCCGGAGTTCACGCGCTTGAGACATGTCGCGTGAAGCATACGGCAATGCAAGTTTTGCGATGCGTGACCTCGTGAATGACATCGCCGGATGTCACGCGAGCCATCGAAGGACGTCTCGTTTGACATGACTTGATGTCTCGAATTGCATCGTCTGATGTCGTGAATGACATCGTCTGATGTCGTGAATACCATCACTTGATGTTGTGAATGACATCATCCGATGTTGAGTTCAACATGAATCTGGACACTAACAACATCACTCCATGTCAAAAACGTCTTGAATTCATACAGCACTCCCCATCGCGCGATGTCTCGCGCAACATCGCTCCATATCATCAATTGCATGCAACTACCTCAAACGTGAGGTCTTACCATGTTGTTCACGACATCGACCGACCGAACGCGTTCCATCGACCGATGTTGTTCGTGACATGCACTGACCCTATTAGTGTCCAGAGTTGAGTCATTCACGACATCGACCGATGTTGTTAATGACATCGACCGATGTCTCGCGAGACATGCACCAACCATCTGATCGACGTGAAAGTGTCCAAATGGCGGACAATGTCTCTGTGCTCCGCGCCTCCTCCCTCCGCTTCGCTCTCTCCGGCCTGATCGTCGTCACCGCGTGCGTGCTCGTGTTGCGTGCAACTGCGGCGCAGTCGAATGCGGCGGTGGCGGCCTGGGGGGCGACGTTCGATCTCACCATCACCATCCCGCTCTTGTACTGGTTCTTTGTCGTGCGCGCGGGGAAAGCGCGGCCGCTCACCATTGCGCCTGTGTTCATCGCCGGGACGCTCCTCGCCACCCTCCTCATCCCGCGCGCGGAGCAGCAGTTCGTGCGGCAGTTGCGCATGTTCGTCGTGCCCGCGGCGGAGCTCGTTCTCATTACAGCGTTCGCGCGGCGTCCGGGACGCATCGGCGCGTTCGTCACCGCGGAAGCGCGCATGTTTCAGTACGCGCTCTTCTCGTGGCGCAAAAAACCCGAGGAGGGGACGAGCTTTCATGAGCGGAACGGGTGGGCGTCGATCGTCGCGTGCATCGTCGTCCTCATCGTCGCCGAATCCATCGGCATGCATCTCCTCTTGCGTCTGTGGAAGCCGCGCGTGGCGTGGCTCTGGACCGCCCTCGACCTCTGGGCCATCGCCTGGCTCCTCGGCGACTACCATGCGCTGCGCCTGCGCCGCACCACGCTCGACGACGACACACTGCACCTCCGCTTCGGCATGCGCTGGAGCGCCGACATCGCGCGGACGAACATCGCGTCCGTGACGCAAATCCACGACGAGCGCGAGTGGAAACAGCGCGACGTCCTGCGCGTCGCGATCCTCGAGCCGCCGCGGTGGTTGATCGCATTGCGCGAGCCGGTGGTCGTCGAAGGGCTGGCGGGATTGCGCAAAACCGTGCGCGCGATCGCCATCCTGCCCGATGACGACGAGCTCGTGCGTCGGCTCGCTGGTGTAGGAATTGAATGACTTTCCCTGGTGCCATCTCCTGACGACGTCCTCGACCGACGCCGGCACACCTCGGGAAGACTCAACGGCGACGCCGCGCCCATCCGCCTGCTCATCGCTGACGACGATCCGAACTACCGCGCGTTTCTCGTCGCGCTCGCGCGCCGGCTCGGATTCGGTGTCGAGACCGCGGTCGACGGCGAGGACGCGATCGAGCACCTCGCGCACGCGCAGTTCGACGTCGCGATCATCGATTACGAAATGCCGCGCATGACCGGCATGAGCGTCATCGCGCGCATGCGACTCGACGAGACCGCGCGCGGCGTGTACGCGCTCATGCTCACCAGCCGCGAGGACGTCGACACCAAGGTGACCGCGCTCGAATCCGGTTTCGATGACTTCGTCGCCAAGTCGGCGACCGACCGCGAGCTCATCGCGAAGCTCAATGCCGCGCGGCGACTGGCGATGCGACAGCGCGCGCTGCACAGCACCGTGCGCGAGCTGGACGGCCTCGCCTCGCGCGACGAACTGACGAATGTCTTCAACCGCCGCATCTTCTTCGCGGAGACGGAACGGCTGCTCGACGCGCACGCGCTCGTGAGTCTCGTCCTGCTCGACCTCGACGACTTCAAGCACATCAATGACACGTTCGGACATCTCGCCGGCGATCAGGTGCTGCGCGACATCGCGGCGCTCTTTCAAAGCACCACGCGCCCCGAGGATTTGATTGCGAGGTTTGGAGGAGACGAGTTCGTGATGCTCGTCGATGGACTGATCCCCGCGGACGTCGAACGTCTCGCGACGCGACTGGCGAAGGAAGTCTCCGCGCTGCAATGGCTCGCGGACGAGACGATGTTCTCGATCAGCGCGACGACGGGAATCGCGTCCGTGCATCTCCTGCCCGGCGCGACGCTCGAGCAACTGCTCGAAGCGGCTGATCGCGATCTCTATAAGAACAAGTGGGTGCGCGACCATCCGGAGCTGCGGCCGGAGCTGTACGAGTACACGCCCGTCGCCAGCCGCGTCGATCTTATCCGCGCGCGGCGCTGAGCCGCAAGCGACGGTTGAGTTTGCGCCAAACGCAAAAATGGCGCGATCTGTGAAACACTTTCGGGCATGGAACGCATCCGCCGCCAATGCGACGAAGTCCACGCCTATGACCGCGTTGCCGAGCGCACTGGAGTCGTGGTCGAGATCCAGTCGCTCAAGAGCCACATGCGCGCGTGCACGAGCCTTCGCGATCTCGTGCGCAAGTACAAGCTGTATGGCGACGGCATTTTCTACATTCCGGTCGGGCATTGGCCGGAGGATCGGCGGCAGGTCGTGCTCGACAATGTGAAGTGGCTCGGGATGGATCAGTCGTTTCGCGCTGCGCGGGCCCGCGACTGACCGGCGCACGTTTCTTGCACGGCCGCGCAGTGACCATGTGCGGGGCGTGTGGGGACTCGGGGATGCGGTTCACCATTGAACAGACGTTTTTGACTGATGCCGGCGGGAAACCGCTGGGGACGCCGCCCCCTGCCGCCTATCACCGCGTCGAGGCCGAGACGATCGACGCCGCGCTCGACGATTTCCTCGCCGCGCAACAGGCGACGCTCATCGGAAACATCCAACGCTTCCCCGGTTCCGAGGCGCTGGCGACGGCGCAGCAGCGACAGACGCTGTTCACGATTCACGTCGCTCCCGGCAGCGACGCCTTCCGCGCCCTCGGCTGGCCTCCGCGCGATCATCGCGACGACGCGCCCCGCTGACGTTACTTCCGCACCGCCCGCCCGCGCGGCGCGCGGTAAACGCGGAACGCACCGGTCAGCGTCGCGGTCTCGTTTCCGCTGCGCACGACCACCACCGTCGACGACGGCTCGGCGTCGGGCGCGATCGCGTATGTCGCGCGGACGTAGTTCGACGACCACGAGTAATCCGACACGCGGCGGAACGCGGGGTTGAGCACTTCGAACTGCGTCATGCCGCTGGTGAAGCCGTCGCCGCCCACGGCGAGCGTCACCGTCTCGCCGGGACTCACGCTCGCGGGCGCGGTGGCCAGGCTCATCTCCGTCGAGCCCGCGCGCATCGCGCCGACCCAGCGCGCGTTGAGCTGCTGCGTGCCGCCGCCTGCGTTCGCGACGAGGTTGCCGTAGATCTTTCCGTTCTCCACGTTCACCGTCGTGAAGAACTCGGTTGGGAACGCGACGAGCTTCGCCTGCCGCCAGATGCCCTGCAGCGCGCCGATCTCCACCGGTCCGTCGAGCGGCTCGGCGTACAAACGATAGCGTCCCGCGGGAATGCCGGTGAGCGTGAACTCGCCCGCCGCATTCGTCAGGCTCGTGCCGACCGGTTGTCCGCGATCGTCCACCGCCACGACCTGCGCGGCGAAGATGCCGCCCTGATCGCCGACGACGCGTCCCTGCAGCGTCGCGCCGTTCATCGTCGGATCGCCTTTCGGATAGATCTGCGAGATGGCGATGCGGTCGTCGCTGTCGAACTCCGCCGCGGTGCTCGCGGGACAGACGTACGGGAACATGATCGACGTGAGCACGGCCGAGTGATCGAGGCCAAGGACGTGACCGACTTCGTGCTGGATGGCCATCTGCGCGTTGAGATCGCCGCGGAAGAGCGATGCGTCGATGCGGATGTCCGCGTCGGTCATGCGTCCGGTCGATGTGTCGTACGTGTACGTCGTGATCGCGGCCGCGCCTTGATCGCGGAAGAGATCATCGGCGATCGACACGACCACGTGATCCGCCGCATCCGCCTCCGCGTTCCGTACGACGCCGCGCGACTGGAAGTGCACGTCGGTCTCCGGCACCGCGGACCAGGCCGCGAATGCGCGATCGATCATCGACGTCGCGATCGGGTTGAGCTGCGCGACGCGCTCGTCGATCTCGTAACGAAGCGGGAACGATGACGCCGGCCACGCGATCGCGGTCGGCGCGCCGTTGATGTTGTAGGTCATGCGCGTCGCTGCGCAGAGAGGAAGTGCGAGGATTGCGGTGAAAAGGGCCGCGGGAACCCGGGCGTTCATGCTCCGGACTAGAGCAACCGAGGTGCCATCGATTACGACAACGCGATCAAGTCGATCTCAACCGGCGCACCCTTCGGCAACGAGCTCACTTCCACCGTCGTGCGCGCGGGTTTGTGGTCGCCGAAGTACTCGGCGTAAATCGAGTTCATCGTTTGGAAGTTGCCGAGGTCGGTGAGATACACCGTTGCCTTCAGGACGCGGTCGAAGCTGCTTCCTCCGGCTTGCAGCACGGCTTGCAGATTCTTCAGCGCGCGATGCACATGCGCCGCGAAGTCGCCCTCGACGAGGTTGCCCGTGGCGGGGTCGAGCGAGATCTGTCCGGACGTGTACAGGATGCCGTGGTGCTTCACCGCCTGCGAGTACGGGCCGATCGCTTTCGGCGCTCCATCGGTCGCGACATAGTCCATCGGATGTAATCCTTTCTGCGCGCGGAGTATAGCTATAATCGCGCGACCATCGGAGTCCTGCACACATGACTTATCCAGGCAATGCCTCGCTCGCCGGGGCCGTCAAAGACCGAGTGATGTCGACGTTTCAGCAGACGCTGGCGCTGTATCACCAGGGACGGCGGGACGAGGTCGCGGCGGGATGCAACCTGATCCTGCAGATGGATCCGACATTCGAGCCCGCGCGCAAGCTGCTCGAGAAGAGCCGCAATCCCGCGGCGCCCATCGACGTCGACAATCTCGTGCCGCGCGACACGCGCGCGCCGATGGAACAGGCGCGCGCGGCGATGGCGGAGCGCGACTTCCAGCGCGTCATTCAGATCACGACGGATGTCCTGACCGACGATCTGCTGAACGACGAGGCGCGCATCCTCGGCGACGAGGCGCGCGAGAAGATGGAGGCGTCGCCGTTCGTCGAGCAGTTCGCCCGCAAGTGTGACCAGGCCATCGCCTCCGGCAACCTCGGCGGCGCCAAGCTGGATCTCGAGAAGGCGCGCGCGCTCGATCCCACGCATCCCGAGGTGATTCGGGTCGGGAAGGCGATCGCGCAGCGCGACAGCGCCGCGTCGGCCGCGCCTCCTACATCGTTCATCGTCGACGACAAGCCCGCGCCTTCACTCGCCCTCGGACGCTCGACCGCGCAAGCCGCCGACTTTGGATTCTCGTTCGAAGAGGAGAAGCCGGCGGAGCCTTCGTTCGCGAACTTCTCCTTCGACTCGCCGGCGCAGCCGTTCTCATTCGATGCTCCGGCCACGCCCGCGGCGCCGAAGGAAGACGCATTCTCGGGATTCTCGTTCGAGACGCCGTCCGTTCCCGCGCCGATGCCTGCGCCCGAGCCGGCGTCCGGCGGCTTCGACTTCGCGACGGCCTCGGTCGTCACGAGCTCGGATGATCAGAAGAAGATCGATCAGTACCTCGCGGACGGCGATCGCGCCGCGGCCGCGGGCGACTATCAACAGGCGATCGATCTGTGGTCGCGCATTTTCCTGATCGATGTGACGAACGATCAGGCGTCGGAGCGGATCGAGAAGGCGAAGGCGAAGCGTCGCGAGACGGAACAGAAGACGGAGACGCTGCTCGCGAGCGGCATCGCGGCGTTCGAGCGCGGCGACACCGCGCGCGCACATGCGGACTTGTCGGAAGTACTGCGACTCGATCCGCATCACGCGACGGCGCAGGAGTATCTCGATCGTTTGAACGAGACGGTCGTCGAAGGCGGCGCGGCCGCCAAAGCGGCGCCGTTCATCCCGCCGACGCCGTCATCGGCCGACAAGCTCGATCTCGGATTCTTCGAAGACGACGGCGGCGCGCTGAGCGAGGCGCCGCTGATGCCGCCCGATCCCGGCGCGGCGATTCCGGCGCCATCCGCGGCGAGCGGAAAACGCGCCGCAGCAACACCCGCCGCGAAAACCGAGCGCAAGCTCCCGGTCGGACTGATCGCCGCGGTCCTCGCGGTGCTCGTCTTCGGCGCGGGCGGGTACTTCGCGTGGACGCGCTTCATGAACAAGCCGCAGGCGGAGGACGGCGCCGGCTCGGCGACGCTCGCGCGCGCGTCGGCGCTCGCGTCCGCGGGCAAGTACGATCAGGCCATCGCGCTCCTGCAGGACATCAAGCCGAGCGATCCGGAACACGATCGCGCGCTGGTGATGATCGCGGACCTGCAGGCGAAGAAGAATTCGTCGGCGCAGATGATCGACGGCATCCCCGCCGCACAGTTCTACGATCAGCGCGTCGCTGCGGCGCAGACCGCATTCGACGCGCACGATTTCGCGACCGCGAAGTCGTCGTTCGAGCAGGCGATGCGCGTGAAGCCGCTGCCGCCGGACATGAAGGCGAACTACGACACGGCGGCGCAGCAGGTGGCGAAGCTCGACGCGGCGAAGGCGCTGTTCGCGGAGCGCAAGTACTCGGACGCGATCTCGAATCTGCAGCCGCTGCTCGATCAGGATCCGTCGAACCAGAACGTGAAGCGACTCATCGTCGACGCCCACTTCAACCTCGGCGCCCAGGCGCTGCAGGAAGAGCGCGTCCAGGACGCGGTGAAGGAGTTCGACGAGGTGCTGAAGGTGACGCCGGAGGACGACCTTGCCAAGCGCAGCCGCGAGCTGGCCTTGCGCTACGACGGCGAACCGAAAGACCTTCTGTACAAGATTTACGTAAAATATCTGCCTACACGGCAGCCGGTTTAGTTCGCCGGCTGGGATGGGAGGGCGTGATGCGCTTCGATGAAGTCGAGCTCGAGACGGTTCCGGTGCTCGAGGATGTTGCACCGGATGACGAAGCGCCTTCCGATCACGCGCCGCGCTTCCGCCGTTTGCTCGCGCTGCTCACCGACCTCTCCCTCTTCGCGGCGCTGGTGCTCGCGCTCACTCCCCTGCTCCCGCAGCCCGCGTCGTGGATGCATCACGCGTCGCTCGCGGGATTCGTGCTCGTGCTCTCGTATTACTACTTCGTCGGCACGTGGATGCTGTGGGGGAAGACGATCGGCGGCGCGATCTTCGACGTGCGCGTGATTCGCGATGACGCCGGCGCGGTGTCGCTGCGCGATGCGTCGATGCGCTTCGCGGGATTCCTCCTCTCGCTCGCGACGTGCGGACTCGGCTTCCTCTTCGGCGTGCCGAATCGCATGTCCGACACGCACTGCGTGTCAGCGTAGCGACGTCTTCCCCGCCTGCACCCACGCGAAGCGCGTGAGGAGCGAGCCGAGGAGCGTCGACGCCGCGGCGCCTTTGCGCGCGCCGAGGAGGCGGAGAGCAAGCGGGATCGGTCCGGAGAACGCGGCGGCCATCGGCGACACGCGCTCCTCGATCGCAAAGTTCGCGAGCGTCTCGAAAATCGCGGCGCCGAGTCCGAGGGAGTTGAGCGCGGCGTGGCGATGGCCGCGCAACTCCAGGAGCGACACCGCGGAGCCGAGCGCGGACGCGCCGAAGTGCACGGGCAGCATCGTCACGTGCTTGCTCCAGATCGGAATCGCCGTCGCGCCGAGGAGGACGCCGGTGTACGTCGCCATCACCGCGCCCGTCGCGGCGGAGAGCATCGCGGAAGCATCGCCGATCACCTTCACCGGCAGGTTCGTGCGCTCGCCAACGAGCTGCGCGAATGCGCTCGCGCTCGACGCCGTGCCGAACGCGGCGAGCGTCCACGCGCCGACCGACATCGGCGACTGCACTTTGAACACGCGCAGCATGTGGAGAAAACGCTCGGGACGTCCGAGGTCGGAGATGAGCAGCGGCGCGGAGAGCGCGGAGCCCGCGGCCGCGATCCAACGCGCGTCGCGCACGAGCTCCTCGCCCGCTCCTGTCACCTGCGCGACGGCCGCGAGCACCGCGGACGCGCCCGCCGCGCCGCCGACGAAAAAGTACGTCGGCACCTCCCACGTCCAGACGGGAGGCTTGAGTAGCGGCAGGTCTTCGTACGAATTCATTTCTTGCTGAACGCGAACGCTACCAGAGCGCCGGCGAGAATCGCGCCCGCCGCGGCAGCCGCCGACTTCCACGCCGGCTCGAGCAGCGTCGTCGGCACGATCGGATTCTCCGGCAGGTTGTACTTCTTCGCGTCGCCGCGCACGAGAAAGAACGCGTGCGTGCCGCCGACCGATGTGTCTTTCGGATTCCAGATCGACGCGTCGCTCATCCCCTTCGCGTGCAGCGATGCGATGCGCGCGTCCGCCGCGCGCTCCAGCTCCTCGAGATCGCCGAAGAGGATCGACTGCGTGGGACACGCCTTCGCGCACGCGGGAGTCTCGCCCGCCTTCTGCCGGTCGTAGCAGAACGTGCACTTGAACGCGCGGCCATCATCGGGACGCCGATCGATCACGCCGAACGGACAGTTGACGACGCAGTAGCCGCAGCCGTTGCAGATGTCGGGCTGCACGTAGACGCCGCCGAATTCCGTGCGGATGATCGAGCCGGTCGGACACGACTCGAGGCAGCCCGCGTTCTCGCAGTGCTTGCAGACGTCGGACGAGAACTGCCAAGTCATGAGCGACGGCGCGTTGCCGCCCGCGCCGATCGTCGTCTCTTCTTCGACGAATTTCACGTGACGCCAGGTCGAGTGGCCGAGGCCGAGGGTGTTGTCGTAGGAGCGGCCGGAGAAGAGGAAGCCGTCGCTGGGAACGTCGTTCCACTCCTTGCACGCGACTTCGCACGCCTTGCAGCCGATGCACAGCGTCGTGTCGGTGAAGAAGCCGGTCGTGCGTTTCGCTACGCGCGTGTCAGGTTGCACGTCAGTCCCTTCGATTCGAAGATCTTCACATTCGGCTCCTCGGAGATCGCGAGGAGATCATTGACGATGTCGCCGGTGACGAGTCCGCGGCTGCCCCAGTGATACGGCAGCCCGACTTGATGCACGCGCTTGCCGTTGATGGTGAGCGACGGCATGCGCGACGTGACGAGCGCGCGGGCGCGGATCGTCGCGCGCGCCGTGGAGATCGCGACCATCTCGCCGTTCGCGACGCCCGCTTCCTCCGCGAGCTCGGGCGAGATCTCGGCGAAGAGCTCGGGCTGCAGCTCCGCGAGATGCGAGAGCGTGCGCGTCATGCCGCCCGCGGTGTGATGCTCGGTCAAGCGATACGTGGTGAGTACGTAAGGGAAACGCGCGTCGGGGGACGACGCGTACGGATTGTCGGGACGCTCGAACTTTTTCGCGAACGGATTCTCCTGCTGCGCGTACAGCGGATTGCGCACGTTCGACTCGAGCGGCTCATAGTGGGTCGGCAGCGGTCCGTCTTTGAGTCCGGACGGAACCCAGAGCCAACCCATGCCGTCGGGATGCATGATGAACGGCGCATCGCCCGCGAGCGCTTCGTCGCCGCCTTTCGTCGCGTCGGGCTTGTAGTCCGGCGCCTTGCCGCGCGTGAAGTCGGCGACGTCGTGTCCCGTCCACTCGCGTTTCTCGGCATCCCACCACACGAGCGCCTTGCGCTCGCTCCACGGCGCGCCGTCCGGACGCGCCGACGCGCGGTTGTAGAGAATGCGGCGATCGGATGGCCAGGCGTAGCCCCAGCCGTGGCCGTACTGG
>DATELS010000681.1:0-7139 GCA_035276365.1 Thermoanaerobaculia bacterium | reverse complement strand
CGCTTCGGCATCATGACGTCGAGCAGGACGACGTCCGGCATGCGCGCCTGCGCGATGGCGAGCGCTTCTTCACCGTCGCGCGCGACGAGGACCTCGCAGTCGACGGGCTTGAGGTACGTCTTCAGCAGGAGTGCGACTTCTTCGTCGTCATCGGCGATGAGCACGACCGGCCGGGACATCGAGCCGATCATTGCGGAAAACAGGCCAGAGGACAAGCGAGCGATAATCCGCCGCGCGTGTTTCCGTACGTCGTGCCGATCTCGATCGCCGCGGGCGTGCTCGCGCTCGTCGGACTCGTGCGCTGGATCGCCGTCCGCCGCCTTGCCAAAGCGCCGACAACGACGACCGCCGTCGACGACTTCCTCCTCGATCTCGCGCGCCGCACGAAGATCCTCCTCCTTCTCCTCCCCGCCCTCTTCCTCGGCGCGCGCGCTCTGGAGATGCCGCGCGACGTCGCCGAGCTCCTGCGCGCGGGCGCGGGCGTCTCGTTCATCGCGCAGGTCGCGCTGTGGGTGTCCGGCCTCATCGAGTTCTCGCTGCGCCGGCACCGCGTCAACGTCTTCCGCATCGCGGCGGTGGTCGCGGTCTGGATCATCGCCACCATCGTCGCCATCGACAACCTCGGCTTCAACGTCACGACGCTCATCGCCGGACTCGGCATCGGCGGCGTCGCCGTCGCGCTGGCGATGCAGAACATCCTCAGCGATCTCTTTGCGTCGCTCTCGATCGTGATCGACAAGCCGTTCGTCGTCGGCGACTCGATCGCGGTCGACAAAGACGCGGGCATCGTCGAGCACATCGGCCTCAAGACGACGCGCCTCCGCGCCACGACCGGCGAGGAGTTGATCTTCTCGAACGGCGAGCTGCTGAAGAGCCGCATCCGCAACTTCCGGCGCATGCAGGAGCGTCGCACGACGGTGCGCATCACCGCGTCGCACGCGACGTATGCCGACGCGTTGGCGCGCATCCCGATGCTGTTGCGCACGGCGATCGAGAAGCAGCCCGACGCACAGTTCTCGCGCGCGCACCTCGTCAAGATCAGCGACGCCGGGTTCGAATTCGAAGCCGTGTTCGGCGTCGCTGGAACGGACTACGCACGATTCCTCGACGTGCAGCAGTCGGTGTTGCTCGACGTCGCACGCGCGCTCGGCGAGGCGGAAGTGCGGCTCTCCGAGGCGCGAGGCTTGTGCTAACGTTCGCAGCCCCGAGTGCTTCGCGGGAAAGAACATCCATGATCAAGTTCGGTACCTCCGGATGGCGCGGGATCATCGGCGAGGATTTCACGTTCGAGAACGTCCGCATCGCGAGCCAGGGCGTCGCCAACTACCTCAAGAAAACCGGGCGCAGCGGCTCGGGCGTGATCATCGGATACGACACGCGCTTCCTGTCCGAGAAGTTCGCGTCGGAAGCGGCCAAGATCTTCGCGTTCAACGACATCAAGGCGTTTCTCTGCACGCGCGACGTGCCCACGCCCTGCGTGTCGTTCGAGACGGTGCGGCGCAAGACGATGGGCGCGATCAACTTCACGGCGTCGCACAACCCGCCCGAATACAACGGCCTCAAATTCTCGACGTGGGACGGAGCGCCGGCGATGCCGGAGATCACCGCGCAAATCGAGAAAGAAATCCACGCGGTCCAGGAGAACAACGACCGGCTCGACGTGTACGAGAAGACGGAGCTGATCGAGGAGATCGATCCGAAGGACCGCTATCTCAACGAGCTGCGGCAGAAGATCGACATCGACGCGATCCGCAAGAGCAGCGTGCGCATCGCGATCGACTCGCTGTTCGGCACGTCGCGCGACTACCTCGACTATCTGCTGCTCGAGGCAGGCATCGGCGTCAAGATCATTCACAACTATCGCGATCCGTACTTCGGCGGCTTCTCGCCGGAATGCAATGAGAAGAATCTCGGCGAGCTGCGCAAGGTGGTCGGGCAGGAGAAGTTCGACCTCGGACTCGCGACCGATGGCGACGCGGATCGCTTCGGCATCGTCGACGATCGCAATCGCTTCGTGCCCGCGAATGTGATCATCGGATTGGTCGCGGTGTATCTGAAGCGCGTCCGCAACATTCCGGGAGGACTCGCGCGCACGGTCGCGACGACGCATCTCATCGACTCGATCGCGCGCAAGCTGGACGTGCCGCTGTACGAGACGCCGGTCGGCTTCAAGTACATCGGCGAGCTGATTCTCGCGGACAAGATCGCCCTCGGCGGCGAGGAGTCGGCCGGCCTGTCGATGTATCGCCATCTGCCGGAGAAGGACGGGATCCTCGCGTGCCTGCTCGTCGCGGAGATCGTCGCGCGCCTCGGCAAGCCGCTCTCGCGTCTGATCGAGGAGTTGTACGAGGAGTTCGGCAGCTACTACTCGCGCCGCGTCGATCTCAAGCTGACGCCGCAGATCAAGGACTCGCTTGCGGCGAAGCTCGCGAATCCGCCGCGGCAGATCGAAGCACTTGCAGTACGCGACATCAACACGACGGACGGCGTGAAGCTGATCTTCAACGAGCAGACGTGGCTTCTGTTTCGCTTGTCGGGAACGGAGCCGGTGGCGCGGTTGTACGCGGAGGCCGGCAGTCCGAAGGAGCTGAAGCAGATCGTCGACCTCGGCCGCAAGTTCGTCGCCTCGGTATGAAATATCCGTTCGAGAAGCATTTCCTCGTCTGCACCGGGAAACGCTGCAGCGACAAGGATCTCGGCGACGATCGCGGCGAGCTCATTCAGGAGGAGCTGAAGGCGCACAACAAGGCGCTCGGCCGCAAGCGCACGGTGCGCGTCTGCCAGGTGTCGTGTCTCGATCTCTGCGACTACGGACCGAACATCGTCGTGTATCCGGAAGGAAAGGTGTACGGGCATTTGAACCGCCGGACCGCGCGCGCCGTATACGATGGCGAAACCGGCGACGGCCCGCCGCGGCCGGACCTCGAACTGGAGATCGAATGATGATGCGTCGCTTTGTCGTGTTCGCATTCGTCGTGTTGTCGCTGCACGCGGGAGCGCAGTCGCTCGATGGTTTGAGCGTCTACGCGACGGGCGGGAAGAGCATGACGAACTGGCACGGCCAGGCGGGCGTGGCGTCGATGAACATCGAGCTCACGAGAGCGATCTCACCGCGAACGGAGATCGCGTTCGTGGCCGCGCCGATGACGGTGCATCAGCCGCGAAGCTGGTTCGGCAATCAGTTCGGCGACGGCGAGGAGAACGTCCGCGCGATCTCGGGCTCGCTGCTGGTGCGCCGCAACTTTCACATCACGGACGAGCGCGTGCATCTGTACGCGGAGGCGTCGACGGGACCGATGTGGGCGGAGAAGCGCGTCCCGGCGTCGACGTCGCGTTTCAACTTCGCATCGCAGATCGGCGCGGGACTGATCTTCCTCCCCCGCTCGGCGATGCCGGTGCTCCTCGGCTACCGCTTCATGCACATCTCGAACGGCGGTTACGCGCCGCGCAATCCGGGACTGAATGTGTCGTCGATCGCGATCGGGACGATGATCCGCTGGCGCCGCTAACGCGCGCCCACGAGCTCGCTCAAGTACACGACGGACTGCGGCTTCGCGAGCAGAGATGACGCCGGCGTCGCCGCGACGGCACTCGCGAGCTCGGGCGACGGATACGCGGTGAGAACGATGGTGGCCGCATGCGGCTGCAACGTCGCGATGGAGCCGAGGAGGGCGTGCTGGTCGTGGATGGCCCCGGTGCGATAGGGGTCGAGCACGACGACGTCGTACCGGTTGACGCGCATGAGCGCATCCGCCGCATCGGCCTCGACGACGACGTCGACCCCACACCCCTGCGCGACGAGCGAATGCCGCAGCGAACCGACGATGATCTCGTCATCGTCGATGAGCAAAACCCGCCTGAGCCGCGCCGTCGCTTTCATGGGTGGGACCGAGGGCAATTGTGGCGATCCCTCCCGAATCTGGTAATCGGCAATGCGCCGGAGGCGTTGTCGGTGAATTGCCTACATTGGGCGATCGTGACCCTCGGGCACGATCGCCTATCGCGATTGCAGCCGGCGCGTGCTTCGCACGCGCGGCTGAACCGCGATCGCCGGAGAGTTTCTGGGTCGCGTGAACGCGACGCCGCCTCATGTCTCAGTGCGCCCCGAAACGCCACGCCGCGCCGATGCTCACTATGACTGGATCGATGCCCAGTTTCGGCGGCAATGCGATATTCGGGTCCGTTGCGCGATGCACGCGCGGCTCGACTTCGAGCGGCACGTACATCACGCCGAGCTCCAACACAACGCGTTGGATGCGATAGTGCACGCCGCCTTCAATGGCGAATGTCGTTTCGTTGGCGAAGTCGGCTTCGTAGGCGTCGCCGAATTGGTCGTCGAGGTTGCCGATTTGAACGAGGGCGGCGCCGGCGCCGGCATATGCGGACAGGCGTGCATCGGGTGCGAAATGCCAGCGCGCGGTCGCAGAGTACACATCGAGACCAAGCGTGCCCAGGTCCACCTCATCGCGCAAAATCGCCTCGGGATTCACAAATGTTGCAGCGGCGCTCGTCGACAAATGCTTCGTCCAATACACATCCGCGAATGCGGCAAAGCCGCGGCTCAATGGCAGATCGAGATCGCCGCTGTCGCCTGTCATTACGGCCGCGACGTGACGCAATCCGAGCTCATAATCGGCCGCATAGAGCGGCGTGGCGAGCAGCAAAAGCACGAGCAGGCGTTTCATTCGAACAGCGTGTCCACGTACGCCTGCGGGTCGAACGGAATCAAATCGTCCGCGCCTTCGCCGACGCCGATGAATTTCACTGGAATCTCGAACTGGCGCATGATCGACAGAATCACGCCGCCCTTCGCCGTGCCGTCGAGCTTCGTCACGATCATTCCCGACACCTTCGCTGCCTCGAGAAACGCCGCGGCCTGATTCACGCCGTTCTGTCCCGTCGTCCCGTCGATGACCAGCAGCGTTTCGTGCGGCGCGCCGGGGAGCTCTTTATCGATCACGCGATGAATCTTCGACAGCTCCTGCATGAGGTGCGACTTGTTGTGCAGGCGTCCCGCGGTATCGATGATGACCACATCCGCGCCGCGCGCCTTGGCCGCCGCCACCGCGTCATGCGCGACCGCCGCCGGATCGGAGCCCGCCTTGTGCTTCACGAGCGGCACGTTGATGCGATCCGCCCACATCTGCAATTGCTCGATCGCCGCCGCGCGAAACGTGTCGGCGGCGCCGAGGACGACGTTCTTTCCCTCGCCTTTCCAGCGCGAGGCGAGCTTCGCGATCGTCGTCGTCTTGCCCGTGCCGTTCACGCCCACGACGAGAATCACGAACGGCTTCGCCTTCGCGATCTCGATCGATGCGGCCTGTCGCCGCGGAATGAGCGCGCGCGTTTCCTCGCGGATCACTTCCGTGAGGCGGTCCATCTTCGTGATCTTCTCGTCGCGCACGCGCTGTTCCAGACGCCCGACGAGCGACATCGTCAGCTCCGCGCCGACATCCGCGCCGAGGAGCCCTTCTTCGAGGCCGTCGATCGCCGATTGATCGATCGGAAGGTCCGGCGTCATCGACTCCTTGACCTTCTCGATGATCTCCGTGTGGGTCATGAAGAGCCCACGTTTCAGTTTTGCGAAGAATCTTTTGTTCTCAGCCACGCGTCCCCTGCTCCCTCGCCGCGATTGCGCGCTTCACCATGTCCTCGTCGATCGTCAGCGTGCCGTTGACCGCGGGCTCGAACTCGAGATGGCGGATGACGCGTCGATACGTTTCGCGCAGCGCGCGCGCACCGATGCGTTTCTGCCGCGCGGCGTCCCATGCGATCGCGATCAGCGCGCCGCGCGTGATTTGAAGGTCGATGCCGAATTGCCGGAAATACTCGCGCGACGTGCGAAAAATCGATCGCTCCGGCTCCACGAAAATCCGCGAGAGATCGGCCTCGCTCAAATCATTCAGCACCACGATCGACTCGAAGCGCGAGATGAACTGCGGCGTCATGCCGTAGCGAAAGAGATCGTCATAGTTGAGATAGTCGCCGAGGTGGAACGGGAGCTCTTCGCGAACCTCGCCCGACGCCGACACGACCACCACGGGTTTCATCGGCACGACGTCCTGCCCGATCGTCGCGCGGCGCAGCACGCTCTCGTACAGCTCCTCGAACGCGCCGCCCGCGACGAACAGGATGTGCGACGAGTTGAAGACGAACGTCCAGTTGTCCGCCGTGAACTCGACGTTCTCGTTCTCCATCAGCGTCAGCAGCGCTTCCTGCGCGACGATGCCCTTCACGTTCGCCTCGCCGCGCACGTTCGCGCGGATCTTGTCCACCTCGTCGACGAACACGATCCCGCGCTCGACCGCGCGCACGATCTCGTCCGGCGTCGCCATCGGTCCGAGCATCTTCCGCGCGTTCGTGTACAGACGTCCGAGGACGGCGTTGCCGTAGCCCTGCCGCTCTTCGGCGAGCACGTTCGCGTTCATGCGGATCACGTTCGCGAACTTCTTCAGCGACGCGTTCTCGAGGAGGAACTGCTCGACCGCGCGCATGAGCGTGGTCTTGCCCGAGCCGGAGTTGCCGATGAGGAGCATGTTCGGCGCGGGCTGGCCGACGAGGTGTTTCACCAGCGCGACGGAAACCTCGCGGATGGCCTCGTCCTGGCCGACGACAGACTTCCGCAGCTCTTCGAAGATGTCACGCGGGCGCAGCATTCGCGCGCGGATTCTACGTGACGAACGAGAAGATGACAGCTACCAGCAGGAGCGCGACGACGGCGGCCGAGACCCACATCGCCTGAATGGTCGGCTTGTGCATGTCGACGGACTCGCGGCGCTCGCCGAGGAGGTATTGGAGGTACTCGACGCGGGGGCGGAGCACGCCGACTTTCTCGTCCAGGTTCGGATAGAGCACTTCGTTGATGCCCGGCACGATCACGACCGGGATGAACGTCGCGCCGCCGCTGCGCGTAATGAACTGGCTGAGCGGCTCGTTGTGCGGCACGTCCGCGGTGCAGACGAGGCAGTGATAGACGGTCGTCGACTGCAACACCGACAGCGCCTTCTGCGTCACGCTCTTCGCGCGATACGTGTGCACGACGGACTCCGACGTCTGCCGAAGAATGCGCTCGTTCAAGTCGGGCACGCGCGTGAAGATGAAGACGGTCTCGCCCGACGCGAGCGGCAACTTCTCGTCGC
>DATELS010000680.1:0-3583 GCA_035276365.1 Thermoanaerobaculia bacterium | reverse complement strand
GTACTCGGTCACGGCGCCGGTCGAGTAGGCGATCGGGAGCGGCGGCGTGGTGGCGGCGTTGTCGAGCGCGGCCGGGTCGGAGGTGTCGTACGCGAGGACGCCGCCGTCGACCGCGGCGACGAACATGAGGTTGTCGTACTGGGAGATCTCACGGATCGCGCCGACCTGCGTCGAGGAGCTCTGGCGGATGTCGAACTCGGCGAACGTGCCCTTCGGCGCGCGCGTCTTGAACCAGATCTCCATCGGCGCGGGGCTCGGGCCGATCGGCGTCACGCCACTGCCGCTCGCGCTCTTCTCGCCGGCCTGGCCGAGGACGAGGTTGTTGCCGGAGCGGTCCTTGAGGTCCTTCTCGAGCGTCAAGCGGAACTTCGCGCCGGCTTCGAGGAGTGATGGGAGCAGGATCGTGACCCGGCGTCCGCTCGAGTCGAGACGGAGGAGTGCGGTCTTGAGAAGATCGGTGCCGGTGTCGCCGGGGCTGTCGGCGCGATCGAGCTTGATGAGCGTCTTGAGGAACGTGTCGACTTCTTCGTCGCTGCTTGCCGCGCCGAGGTCGATGGGCTCGTTGAAGACGACCGAGACCGTGGCCGCGGGATCGACGTCCTTCTCATCGATGATGACGGTGATCTCGTCGCCGGGCTTCGTGTTCGGCAGCGTGAGCGGAAGCGGAGAACGTCCGCGACGTTCGCCCGTGCGCACGTCGAGCGCGGTGACTTGGATGTCTGCCGTGAGCGAGCCGCTGATCGTGAGCTCGCCGGTGTCGCTCAGCGACATGGTGATGTCTTTGATCGCGCTCAGCGTCACGCCCGGAGGTGGTGCGGTGGCGGTCTCGACGCGGAACGGCGACGCGAACACGGGATGCGGTCCGTTGAAGTCGGTGTCGGGTGCGGCGATCGCGGTGCCGGTTCCCGGCGCTCCGACTGGGATGCCGTTGTACGTCTCTTCGAAGGTCTTGAGCGAAGTGGCGGGATCGTACGCGGTGAGCACGAACTTCGTGTTCGCCGGCACGGGGAAGGCGACGACGCCCTCGGACTCGGCGACGTAGCGCGCGCCGACGTACATCGACCACAGCGTGTCCTGCACGAGCTCGAGCACCGTGGCGCCGGTGTTGACGAACGACCAGGCCAGCGTGCCGCGATCGGGATGCATCATCGCCGCGGCGTACTGGCCGGCTTCGATGGTCTTCTGCAGCAGATCCTTTGCACCGTTGCCGCGATAGATGTCATTCGTGCGGATGCGCGAGCCGGAACTTGCGGGCGGGCGCGTGGTGAGCTTGCCGTCGACGACAGTCAGCGTGTCAACGGCCATGATGCGCGGGCCGCGCGTGGACTGGCCGAGGACCGCAAGGAACGCCTCGCGGGAAAGGTCGGTGCCGGGAGCGACGGGGATCGTGAGCTGGAGCGGCTTCTTCGCGCGGCCGTCGAACTGGAGGTCGACCGTGCCGGCGAAGATGAACTCTTCGAAGAGACGCGGCACGCCTGCGAATGCGGTGGGCGCCGTGGGCTTCATCGTGATCTCGGTGGCGACGTCGAATGCGCCGGCGGGCACGTCGAGGGTGTAGCCGTCGATGCTGTTGAAGGTCACTGCCGTGTTCGCGGGTGCGACGAAGCTCTTGCCGTCTTCGGAGACGAAGGGCGTGAGCGGGATGATCGCGGCGAGCGCGCCGTTGTTGTTCAGCACGCGCAGGTCGATCATGTCGGCGATCGTGACTTTGTCGCGCGCGTTCGTGCCGATGGTCAGCGAGAAGCTGCCGTCGTTCGCGGCTTCGACCGAGTAGCGCGTGAGGAAGTCGCGGTTGCGGCGGACAGGGATGGCCAGCCAACCCGCTTTGAGTGCGCCGGCGGTGCCGATGATCTTCGAGACGCCGTTCGCATCCGGGATCGTGATGCGGATCCGCTCCGGATGCACCTCGGCGTTCGTGACCACCGATGCAGTCGTGAACGAGAAGGTGTAGCCCTGACCGAGGGGCGTGCCGTTGGAGCCGCGCACGGTGGCGGCGATGGCGGCGACGTAGCGGCGGCCTTGCACGAGCGACTCGCCGGCGGGGAGCGTCCAGCGGACGCCGAGGACGCCGTTGGCGGTGACGGTGCCTTTGACGGCGTTGCCGGTCGTGGTGTCGATGACGGTGATGGAGCCCGCATCGATCGACGTCGGGTCGATGCCGGGCGTGATCGTCGCTTCGACCGTTGTTGTGAGCGAGACGTTGGTGGCGTTGTTCGACGGGATCGTGGATGCGACTTGCGGCGGCTGGGCGACGATCGTCAGATCGCCGACGTTGACCACTGCGTCTGCGGCCGGTGCGGATGCATGCGTGTACGTGGCGCCGTCACCGAGAGCGACGGTGCGCGGGGTGAGCGTGAACGGTGCCGCGGGTGTGGCGGCAACGGGGACGTTGAAGATGCCGGAGACGCGCGACAGGTCGGCGACACCGAGTCCCGCGGTGGAGACGCGCGCGTCGCGTGCGGCGACACCGTTGCCGTACTTCACGACGCCGCGTGCGAATGCGATCGGCGCCTGCGCGGCGAGCAGGACATAGCGGCCTTCGCGGATCACGCCGTCGACGGGGAGCACGTTGCGGTCGATGGACTTCGTCGTCCAACGCGATGCGTCGAGTGACGTCATCTCCGACGCCAGTCGGAAGACGCGGTTCTTGAAGGGCGTCGTCTCGAGCAGTTCGGCGAGGATGAGCTGCGGCGTTCCCGCGGGCAGCTTCGATGCGTCGACGGTGAAGGTCGCGCGCGCGGGCTTGGAGAGCTCGACGCCGGCGATGGGATCGATGACGCCGTCGCCATCGACGTCCGCCGGTGCGGGCTCGTTCGCGCGTTGCAGTGTGAGTTGGAAGCCGCCGACGATCGTGTAGCCGGCGATGGGACCGAGCGCTGTCGGATCGGCGATCGAGGAGGCGGTGGCGCGGAGCGCGTCCTGCGTGGCGCCGGTCGGGATCTCGACCGTCACCTTCTCGTCCGCCGGTACGCGTCCGCCTTCGGGACCGATGAGCGTGCCGCGATCGAGGCGGCCCGGATACGGGAGGATGCGGATGTGATCGAAGCCGACTTCGAGGAAGACTTCGGCCGCGCGCGGGCTCGGCGCGAGGTTGAACGCGGCGATGCCGTCGTTGCCCGCTAGATCGCGATAAAGCAGCAGATCGGTGGCGAAGGGCGTCGGGAGCTCGCGTCCGCCGTCGGCGAGGCGCAGCTCTTCATCGATGTACGCCTGTACCGCGGTACCGCTGGGGTAGACGTGCGCGGACGTGCCGTCGATGTTCAGCGTGGCGACCGTGCTGCCGGTGGGAAGGACGACGTCCGGGCTGAGCGGGAAGGACTTCGCCACCATGGCCGGGCACGTGCCCGTTGCGCATGGATCGGCGACGCCGGCCAGCGGCGCGCCGGCGCTCGCCTGCGCGGGCGTGGCCAGACCGGGGCGGCGGTCGGCGTAGACGAGAGCGTACGCGCCCGACGCGGAGATGGCGAAGCTCGCCTTGCCGTTCGAGATGTTGACCACCGGCACGACCACGCGCCATTCATCGCGCGAGTCGTCGTAGCGCACGGCTGTCAGCGTCTGTGCGGCGGCGGTGATGTCCGCTGCG